>NZ_JACJPZ010000029.1:0-63138 GCF_014696335.1 Dolichospermum sp. FACHB-1250 | reverse complement strand
GTATCAGTACCTAAACCACCATTAAGGGTATCATTACCTAAACCACCATCAAGAATGTTATTAGCCGTGTTACCTGTAATGGTATTATTCAGGCTGTTTCCAGTACCGTTAATTGCTGTAGTTCCAGTCAGAGTAAGGTTTTCTACATTATCGCTCAGAGTGTAGGTGACAAATGATTGGATCAGTTCTGTACCTCCATTCAACGCTTCTGTAACTACATCACCTGTGTTGTCAACAACGTAAATGTCGTTACCCACACCACCAATCAGGGTATCTGCACCAGTTCCACCATTGAGGGTGTTATTCCCATTGTTACCTGTGATAGTATTATCCAGGCTGTTACCAGTACCGTTAATGTTAGCTATTCCAGTCAGAGTGAGGCTTTCTACATTATCGCTCAGAGTGTAAGTAACAAATGATTGGACTAAATCCGTACCTTGATTAGCTACTTCTGTAACTACATCACCTGTGCTGTCAACAACATAAGTGTCGTCTCCTAAACCACCAAGCAGAGTGTCATTACCACCACCACCAATCAGAGTGTCATCACCCGCAAGACCAGTGAGTCTGTTATTTCGACTATTGCCAGTGATGATGTTATTAGCATCGTTACCTGTACCATTAATGTTGTTAACACCAGTCAAAATTAGATTGGTTTTTGCTGCTGCTAAAGTAGCAGTAAAACCAGAAGTAACAGTATCAGTGATAGTGACAGTGCTAGTAACAAAGGGGATAGTTGCACCAACAGGGTTAGTTAATGTGATGGTAAACTTCTCGTCAGCTTCAGCGATCGCATCAGCCCTAACAGGAATAGTGATAGTCTTGCTTGTCTGACCAGCCGCAAAAGTGAGAGTACCAGTAGCAGCAGTGAAATCAGTACCAGAAGTAGCAGTACCACCGCTGGTAGCGTATTCAACCGTTACCACAGTATTACTAGCTTCACTCAGAGTAACTGTAACTACAGCATTTACATCTACAGATCCCTCCACCACAGTCACATCATTAATACTGATTCTGTTGACCAGGTTTAAAGGTTTCTCCAACCTCAACAAAATTTGTTCATTGTTGTCTACCGCAGGAGGACGACCGACTGAGAAAGGATAGTTGTTGTCATTGGCAACTAAAATCGTATTTTTGTCAATAACTACAACACTCTCAATAGTTACGAAGGGGAAGGTAAAGGTAGTTTTGCCATCTCCGTTAATGTCGTTGGGGTCTTTGATGTTGAGTAAGTCTACAACTTCCTCCTTGGTTACATAACCATTGGCATCTGCTCTAGACAAGTCAATCTTAAAGATTCTCTTGAACTTAGCAGCATCTCCTTGATTATTATCCCGCTCAATCACCAGGTACTCATTATCATTAATGACTGTGATATCACCAATAGCATTCGCTGCATCATCCAACCTGTAGAACAATTCCCTACTAGTGTATTGGCGGCTGGCAATATCAAATTCATTAATCCGCAAAGCACCCGCAGCATCACCTTGAACCGTACCCTCTAAGAGCATATAGAGCTTAGTTTTGCTGGCGTTAATTGCACTACCCTCAAAACCCTTAGAGCGACCTAAATTAGCAACAGCAGTTCCCGCCAGGACATCAGGATTTTGGGGAGAACGAACAATGTTGTACCCAGCATCACCAACTAATCTGTCTCTGACAGTATCGCCTGTATCAGGAAAATCCGTAAACAGTGCATCTACACCTAATTGGAAGAACTGTTGGAACTCTAGCCTAGGATCACCCTTGTAATCTGCCGCTAAATAGCGTCCCTCATTACGGAAAGTGTAAGGATGAACCAACAACCCGGCATTATGAGCATCTAAAACCAAGCTAGTAGGAGCTAGTGTAGTTCTATCAGCATCATTAACCGTACCATCACCATTCACATCATCAGCATTGCCATCGCCATTAGCATCAGTACCCCTAACGCTGACAATCATCCGTTTCCAAGGACCAATAGCATCAGCATATTTCGCCACATCAGCCAAACCTTGAGAACTCCGCAAATCGCCATAAGTGCGAGAGTCACCACTAACGATAAAATCGTAAGGTTTATCTTCAATAATATTGCCATTGATATCAATACCACTGGCATCTAGAAGTTGAACCAGCGGGATATTTACCCCCGCAGCCGGCATGATAGTATCATGCAACTCCTTGAGGTTGCCAACTTCAAAGGACTGGATGAAAATGCGACTAGGATCAGTGAAATTATTTGCCTTCAGAGTATCTATGAGGATCTGACCCAGATTACGGTTAATCTTAGTAGTTGTACCTACATAAGTAGCTTCAGAAAGCGAATAGGTCGGATGCTTGGTTTCGGGGTAGATACCAATTTTCTTACCTGTACTGGCTTCCACTCCCTTAACTAAATTAATAATTTCCGTCAAGGTAGGAATTTCAAATTGACCGTTAAAAGACTGGTCACGGAAAGACAGACGCTCAATAGCGCGTAATTCCTTAATTTCTGCCAAAGTAAAATCTTCAGCAAACCAACCCGTAACCGACGTTCCATCTAAAATTACAGTCTTTTTCCGATCTGCAAATTTAGCAATAGTAGCCACATTGGTAGTTGTATTACCAGTATTTACAGAACCATCAGCATTCAAAATCGCCAAAGCAGGTTCATGACGAGCAATGAGTACACCATCTTTAGTAACAACCAAATCAGGCTCAACAAAATCAGCACCCTGCTCAATTGCCAACTGGTAAGCAGCTAAGGTGTGTTCTGGACGATAGCCACTCGCTCCCCTATGACCAAGAACATCGGGCGCTGTGCCGTCTAGAGTCTTAAATCTATCTGGTGTAGCAATGGGAGCTTCTAGTAACTTACCAGTAGCATCAAAATGTAGAAGGTAAGGTCCAAATTCTTCACCAACCCAGATAGTGCCATCCTTATCAAAGACAAAAGACTCAATATCAAAATCTGCACCAGTCAGGTTTCTAGCCGCCGTTGCATCATTGACAATTGTGAAATTAGTAATCTTCCTGTCTGGGTCAGAGAATTGGATGTAATCTAAAACCTTAACGCTACCGTCTCCATTCTCCGTACCCTTAAAGTTTGGATCTACACGATAAATCCGTAATAAGTAGTCAGCGCTATTTTCTTTTGCACCGTAACCATTATCAGGTTGGAAGTAAAAACTGTTATTGTTGCCAATTTGAACAGCACTAAAACCTTGAATTGGTTGACCAGGGAATGGACCAGTTTTACCATTAGCAGAAATCCCATTACCAGATTGTGGACCCTCTGCAAAACTATCCGCAGGTAAAGCAGAAAACCCTAGCAACTCAACATTTGGTACTGGGGTAGCAATCAACAATTGACCACCATTTGAATGATTACCATTGAGGACATTCAACTGGTTGGGGTCTAAACCATTGCGAACACCAGCTTGGACATCAAATAGATAGGAACTGCGACCAAGTTGGGAATTAGGCGTAGTTTCTACGATACCGGATGTCTCCCAAGTCCCGAAACCATTATTAAAAGCAGTACCTTGAGCATTCTGGTCAATTTCAAACAGAGGTCTAACTGTATCCGTAGCAATATCGTAGGAGTAAACACGGTCATTGCGCTGTTGAGCATTGACAACTTCACCACCACGACCGGCTGTGTCCTCTTGTAGTAACAGCTTGCCATTGCTATCAACAACGATGTTATCGTAGCTAATCCCCGTGTTTGCACCACCAGTTAGCACCAATTCAAAATCGCTAATTTCTCCCGTAGGATCTGCCGCATTCAAACTAAAGCGATAAGCCTTACCGTAAGCATTATCCTCAATAGTTGTACCAGGAATGGTGCTTGTATTACCAGTGGTGACAAAGTAGAAAGTACCCGGATTGTTAGGATCTTCGGTGATGTCTTCGACACGACGGAAATTAGTAGAACGGGTGACATCATTTACCCAGTTAGTCAAGTCAGTACCACTAGTCCAGGGCTGGTCATCTGCACGGTCTGCCGTACCTTTAGTATCGTAAATCACTGACCGATCAACCCTTGTCCAAGTAGCCTTGACCTTTGTACCTTCCGCCAAGGTTTCGTAGTCATATCCTGTCACCTTGAGGACATACAGTTCACCGTCTTTGAAGCCATTGGGGTCTGCTGCTGTTTGATTACCTACAAACATATACAGTTCACCGTCTCCAGAATCTTCTGATGACAGTAGTACCGTTTTAGTGGAGTTAGTAGCCCGATATTGAGATGTTGCGATTACATTTTCCTTAGAAAAGCGACCGAAACCGTCTAAAGCTTGAGCAGTTCCATCCGTTGCTACAGCCCAACCACGACCGTTACCAAACTCTTCTGGGACAAAGTATACTGGGCCACCTTCAAAGCCATAAGTTGCCAAATAACTGGAACAGAATGGACCGAAGGCAAAATTTCCTGTTTGAGTAATACCATCAGGTGTAATGGTGATCTTACTGATTTCTTGACCTTGGCTATCTACTACCTTCTCAATTAAATTCTTACCACCAATTACCCGCCAATTTTTATCAAACTGGAACAAGGAAGCCCGCGCACCAGTGATTTGTCCAGGAATGGTGCTAGAAATATCTGTTGTTGTGGTGCTGCCAAATTCGTGGTTAACAAAGACATAGTAAGAATCAACGGTTTCATAAATGCCCAGTCCGTCAGGAGTGCCAGTAAAAGCGAATTTTTCGGTATTACTAGCGGTAAAAGCACCAAAACTACCTGTTAATAGAGGCACTTCATCCCCAGCTGTCAAAAGTGCATTGAGTCTGTAATTAACATCACTCAACACTTTTACATAAGCAGGATCAGTGGTTCTGCCATTGACTACCGGCTTGTCGGCAACTTGAGGAACAGCTGCTAACAATTGTCCACCCTCTACATGAGCGCCATTGAGAATATTGGGCTGGTTCGGGTCAGCAGTGTTGTTGAGACCGTGAGCTTGAACATCGAACAAGTAGCCACTTACACCAGTTAGACTATTTTGGGGTAGTTCAACAATCCCAGAGCTTTCCCATGCACCAGTACCGATATCATAGGCATTACCAGCAGCCTGTTGGTTAATTTCAAACAAGGACTTAACGGTATCGGTAGCGATGTCATAGGACCAGATTTGAGCATCGCGGTTCTGGGCGGCCATGACACTACCACCAAAAGCAGTGGTGTCTTCTTGAATGGCTATTTTGCCGTTTTTGTCAACAACAATGTTGTCGTAGCTAACTCCAGTATTGGGTCCACCAGTCAACACCAATTCAAAGTTACTAATTGCACCTGTGGGGTCAGCAGCGTTGAGACTGAAACGATACATTTTACCGTAGGGGTTTTCTGCTTCTGCTGCTACTGTGGTAGTAGTACCGTCTACCTTATTATTTGTACCTGTGGTGACAAAGTAGAAAGTACCAGGATTATTTGGGTCTTCTGCTATGTCTTCTAAACGGCGGAAGTTGGTAGAGCGGCCACTGGCATTCACCCAATTAGATAAATCTAATCCAGTGGTCTTAGCTACATCATCAGCCCTGTCTTCCGTTGCTTGAGTGTTATATACAACACTACGGTCAACCTTAACCCAAGTAGCGCCTACCTTTACCCCTTCTATCAAGGTTTCACCACTGTAGTCAGTAACTTTAAGAACATACAAATCACCATCTTTGAAACCGTTGGGATCTGCTGCTGTTTGATTACCAACGAACATATAGAGTTCGCCATCACCAGTGTCTTCAGTAGACAATAATACCGTTTTGTTGGAGTTAGTAGCTCGATACTGAGATGCTGCAATTACGTTTTCTTTGGAGAAGCGTCCTAAACCATCTAAAGCTTGAGCAGTGCCGTCGGGTGTGACTGCCCAACCCCGGCTGTTACCGTCAGATTCTTCTGGTGCGAAGAATACAGGACCGCCTTCAAAACCACTCTCCGCTAAAAAGGATGAACAGAAGCGACCAAAACCTGGTATGGTGGAGGTTAGGCTGACAATATCTGCTCCGCTAGTAGTAAAGGTGATTTTGCCTAGTTCAGTTCCCGTACTATCAACGGCTTTTTCAATTAGGTTTTTACCACCGATAACTTTCCAGTTTTTATCGAATTGGAATAGGGAAACTCTCGCTCCGGTGATTTGTCCTGTGACTGTGGTGGAAAAATCTGACTTGGTAGTGCTACCCAATTCGTGACTGACAAACACATAGTAACCTGTGGCTGTCTCATAAATTCCCAAACCGTCGGGAATGCCTGTGAAAGCAAATTTATCAGTAGCACTGGTAGTAAAAGAACCAAAAGCACCTTGTAATAAAGGAACTTCGTCACCTACAGTCAATAAAGGAACAAGGGCATATTGTGCGCCTTGGGGAAGTTTATTGACGTAAGCAGGAGCGGTTGTTCTTCCGTTCTGAATTGCCATACTGAAGATGTTTGTATTTTTGTTTAGTTTTTTGCATTGCTATTCAAGTTATTTGTTCAAGCTATTTGGTTAACTCTATCTTTCCCAAATCTCCAGCAGCTTGGTTTTCATAACCAGTAACAGCAACAATTCAAATAATGACATTCAAAGATTAAGGGAAAGATAAGCTTAATAGAATAATCGGTTAAAATTAGATTAGATATCTGAAACTTTCTTTCTCATCCTTAGGGAATATTTTCGCTGCAAGCTTGATCGTGGTTCATTCTTTCATCACTGCTGACTAAGCCTTATAAATAAAATAAAGTCAAATAAAGTCAAAAAACTTATATATACCAAACAAGTGCAAAAAATCGTCTAATTAGATACAATTTATAAACATTACCAGCAGCTTTGGAGAATAACATGATTTTATCAAAAGGCTTTGAAATTGAGATGTATACTGGTACGCCTCAAGGTGAAATTGTGGGACTATCGGACAAAATTATTTCCGATTTAGATGGTTTTATGCGTGAACCAGATAGCCGCAATGTGGAGTACATAACTCAGCCCTCGACGAGTTATGAGAATTTATTGTGCGCTTTATTAGGTCCTAGAAGAAAGTTACGGAATTATTTACAAAAGTTGGATAATTACACTTTAATACCGGGTAGTACCTTGTCCTTGCCAGGCAGAGATGCCTCCGGGGACATGAACCAACGCTTTTTCCGTTCTGACCCCACTAATCCCTATCATGACTACATTGAACAAACCTATGGGACAAAGGTGGTGACTGCCAGCGTCCATATCAATATCGGTATTAGTGATCCAGAGGTATTAATGCGTGCCTGTCGGGTGATCAGAATGGAAGCACCTCTCTTCCTAGCCATGAGTGCTTCATCTCCTTTCCTGGATGGTAAAACTACTGGTTATCATTCCACTCGCTGGGGCATATTCCCGCAAACTCCCGATCATGTACCCTTATTTACTAGTCATGCCCATCATATTCAATGGGTTAATGAACAATTAGACGCGGGTAAGATGCAAAATGTAAGGCATTTATGGATATCAGTGCGTCCAAATGGCGATCGCCGTCCTTATGATTTAAATCGTTTAGAATTGAGAATCTGTGATTTAGTGACAGATCCCATTGCTTTATTAGCAATGACTGCTCTGCTAGAAGCGCGGTTAATCCAAATTATTGACAATCCTAGCATTGATCCCTTAACTCAAAGCCCTTTTTCTCCCGAAGAACTGATCACCTTAACCATGAAAAACGAAATGGCAGCAGCCACGGATAGTCTTGACGCTAGATTGCAGCGGTGGCAAGATGGTAATAGTATTCTGGCTAGGGATTGGATCAGAGAACTCGACCAAGAAATTTGGGGTATTGCCAAACAACACGGCTTTAGCTGTTTTTTGGCCCCACTGCAAAATATCCTACAAACAGGTAATGAAGCTCAACAATGGTTACAACTACATAAAATAGGCGTTGAAATTCAGCGTGTAATTGCTCAAGCGATTCTGACGACTCAGGAACGGGAAACCGAACTAGAAAGCAAACTATGTTTATCTGTCAGGGAATAGGTAAAAGAGGAGGTGGGGGGACGAGGGATCATCAACTTTGTACCCTCCCTCAGATTTGGTTATCAAATCACCTGGTGTGATTTAAAAAACTAATCAATGGAAAATACTTTTGACATATAAAAAAAAACTATATATCGCCTCTGTATTTTGATAGATTTTGAGATGAAAAGAATTTCTAGAATAGACGACTAAGATTCAAAAAGATGCCGCAGATAGTTTTAGTGAACCCGCAAATTCCTCCTAATACAGGCAATATTGCCCGTACTTGTGCAGCCACAGCCACGGAATTACATTTAGTCGGACCCTTGGGATTTGAAATTAGCGATCGCTATCTTAAAAGAGCAGGGTTAGATTATTGGCCTTATGTTAAACTCCATTATCATGAATCCATAGAAGCATTTCAAAATGTAAAGCAACAAAGAGGGGGTAGGTGTTTGGGCTTTAGTGTTCGTGGTGATTTTAACTACATTAATTTTCAATTTCAAGCGGAGGATTGGTTATTATTTGGCAGTGAAACAGCAGGTTTACCCGGTTCTATTCTTTCCACCTGTGACTCCACCCTATATATTCCCATGTATGAACCGGGTGTCAGGAGCTTAAACTTATCCGTCAGCGTAGCCATAGGTTTATTTGAATGTCGCCGCCAGTTGGGCTACTTACAATAATCTATTAACAATATTAATATTATTGAGAAATAATATTGAAGAATCAAAATTTTTGATTAAATGTGATAGAAATATCTAGATAAGAGGAATCATGGTGAAACTTCTGGCATTTTTGTTATTTAAATAATATAAATGCCGTGGAGATAGTGATAAATACGGATAAGTATCCGGGAAATGACATAAGAAATTTGTATAGATATTTTGAGAGTAAATAGACTGCCAAGGATAAATTTTTGTAGCTTCCAGGTTTTGATTCCTCAGGAGAGAAAATTAGCAAAAACCTTGACTATTAATGATTATGAGAGATATGTATCCAAGACTACGACAGAAAGATGCAAAAATTGCTGATATTAGATACGGTTGTTTTTTAGATCATAATAAACGTAAAGTGTGCTGTTGATAGAACGGATTGAGTCAAAAAATCTTGAAAATAGTTAAAGCCGGAGGATCGCCTGTGCAGAAGCTGATGAGCCAACAGCGCCAATAGACCAAGACTTGCTATGATATTTGTTTAGTTCGTGCTATTTGCCGCCAGCAAATGAGCTTAGATAATTGTCAAGAGCTAACATTCTTGGGTTGTGAGGAGGGACTCAGACAAGGCATCACCAAAAATTTTCAGATTTACCAAGGTGCATGAACTTGTCCAAATTACCAGAAGCAGGTTAGTCTTGCGTAAATATCTCTGGTGAATGTGATCTTGATGTGTAGTTTGATGTGATATCAATCATTAAATAATATCTAACTTAAAAATCAAGGTCAGTTAAAAAGTATTGATCATAGGAGGTTGTCTTTGAAACGAGCATTGAAAAAAAGAGGGCAGGCTGTGTTAAAAAATAGCCCCAGCCGTGATGATGCCCCGGGAGGGCAAACAACTGATGACAAAAATCCCCAAATAACCCTCCGGTCACGGACTCATCAGGCCGCCATGATTGGCTTGGCAATATCCATGGGAGCAGCCAGCCTTTTGGTGACTCGACAAAGTGATCAAGCCCAAGCAGCAGCTCCTGTTGACAGTCAAAAAGCAGCTTCAACAAATTCTGTTGTTTCTGAGACTGAGATGAAATTTACCGCCACCAAGCTGGAGTCCCAAAGTATCTCACAGGTAGGGGGTGTAGTAAATCCTGTCATATTAGAACCAACAGTAGTTTCACGAGTACCTGGACCGGAAGCTAAATGGCAAATTGCCACCAACAACACACCTGTCCTCAGTGAAGCGTCTCGAAGAGAAGAAACTACATCCAATGTAATTTCACCTATTAACGCGGCTGAAAAAAATTCTGTCCACTCACAAAGCCAATTAGCACAGGGAGTGAGCAACCGCCCAATTCAGTCTACATTAGCAGCCGATAACCAAGAAACCGAAGCAGCACAACAATTGTCTAACGAGGTTGCAGCGGCGGAATTAGCCGGTGGAAGTGTTGATGCCAAACTAAAAGCACAGCAAGAGGTAGCTCTCAATCGCTTGCAGGAGAAATCAACCCGGTTAAGAAATAGTTTGGCACAGTTACGGGCTCAGAGAACGCAAAATCGATCAAACACTGGTATAAATGAAGAGCAGCCAACCACTGGATCTAATAACTCTGTCGCAAAACAGTCCAAGAATTTGACTGGTTCGAGCCAAGCTGAACTTGTAACTGAGTTAAAACAGAACCAGGAACCCAGTGCGACGGTACAGCAAATAGCAATGCCTGGATCAACTTCCACAAAAGTTGCCGCACAATTGCCTCCTTCAACATATCAGGTTAAGCCCGGAGATACATTAGCAGAGATAGCTAACAATTATGGTATTTCAGTTTCCGAGCTAATTAAAGCTAATAATCTTAGCGATCCTTATCAACTGCAAATTAGTCAAAACCTAATTATTCCAGCAGCGAAGATGGTAGAGAAGGTTAATAGAGTAGATAATCCTGTAAACACTCCTAGTTTTAACACTAACTCCTTTGTTGCTAACAATACTAGTGTTATAGTTCCTTCGCCCATAGCAACAGAGCAGCCTAAAGCTCTTGATAGTCGTGCTACTAATAATAGCGTAATTATCCCAGTACCAGTGGTGACAGGGGAGCGGCAAAAGAATAACAATCCTAGTATCACTAACCGTATTAATGTTCCCGCGCCCATAACACCCGCGCCCATAACAAATTATAACCAAGGGCAGATCCCTATTGCTATCCCGCAAGCATTACCCACTCCGGGTGAATCTTTTGGATTAGGTGGTGATGCTCCATTACCAAGAAACTTGTCGCCAAAACCGGTGGAAAAGGTATCTAAAGGTAAAGGTAATGAACGTATTCGCAGCTTACAAGCAGAAATTGAGAGATTGCGTTATAAATACCGCGCTCAAGAATCTGGTGTGGCTGCTACAGGTTCTAAAAATAATAGCCAGTCTGTACCTGTTCCTATTGAATCAACCAATAATCGCGTAGTGTCTCAAGTTGGACTACAGATTCCTGTACCCAAAGCGATATTACCCAGCTATAACAATCAACCTGTTCAGCCTCTAGTTACAGATTCAGGGTCTACCAATGAGCCAATTAACCCAGAATTTATGCCCAGTAAGACCGGTGTTGGCTGGAATTCTACCCCCAATTCATCTGGGATTAAATTAACAGTTCCTTCTCCTGGAATAAGTGCTTCTGACTCTTTAGGTAAATTGCGAGGAACTAATGTCTCTCCAGCTTTACCACCTTTGGCAGCAGTGGATATATACTTGCCAAAAACAACTGAGGAAAATCCCAATTTCCCATCTAATTCTACTCCTACCAGTTACATTTGGCCAGCAAAAGGAGTCCTTACTTCTGGTTACGGCTGGCGCTGGGGAAGAATGCACAGAGGGATTGATATTGCTAACTCAGTCGGTACACCCATTTATGCCTCCTCTGCTGGTGTGGTCGAGAAGGCCGGCTGGAATAGCGGTGGTTACGGTAACCTTGTGGATATCCGCCATGATGATGGTAGTTTAACTCGTTATGGACATAACAGCCGGATTTTGGTGCAAGCTGGTCAAAGGGTGCAACAAGGTCAGACTATTGCGGCTATGGGTAGCACTGGTTTCAGCACTGGACCTCATAGTCATTTTGAAGTTCATCCTTCGGGTAAGGGTGCCGTTAACCCTATCGCTTTCTTGCCAAATCGTTTGTAATTCCAGATAATCAGGAATTAAAGGGTTTTTTGGTAAATTGAGGGGGGTAAACTCCCTCTTTTTAGTTTTAGGCAAATTTGGGAAATTTGGGAAATTTGGGAAATTTTACAAATTGATAGTTGTCAATTGGAAATTTGTATGCTATATTAATAAGAGTTGGTTAAACAACGCGGCTCAGTAGCTCAGTTGGTTAGAGTACGGGACTCATAAGCCTGGGGTCGTCAGTTCAAATCTGACCTGAGCCATTTTCCAAATTTTTAAATCAAGTTTACCCAACTTGTAGCCACAATCAAAACAAATTTGGCTTGTTGCTTCCCATCTACTAATAGCGCGGAAATCCCTATTAAACTTTTCCGATTTACTTTCGCATAACGTTCTAAATTGTCGCCATTATATTACAGCAAGTAGCTTTGAGTGAGGTACACCTTGTGCGGGCAAGACTTGTACTGAGCTTGGTCGAAGTATGCCCGCACCACAAAAGTTTTATTATTAATATCTGTACTTCATAATATCGGAAACTGCTGTATTTGTATATATTTGTATATATTTGTATATTTGTATATTCGTAGTGGCAATTCACGAATCGCCCCGACGGATGTTTTCACGGAACTTTGAGATTAAATCCTTTGGTTTTCCACCAGACAAAAGCAAACTTGCCAACAGAGTTAAATCTAAACCCGGTAAAAATTCACTTTTTAATATTTTCTCATACTTATCACCCCGGAGAAAATATAACGAAAATTGATGATTCTGCCAAAACCAAACTTCCGGTACACCCAAACCTTGATAAATTAATAAATCATCAATTCCCCCACTCGTCACAACCACCTCAATAGCCAAATCAGGAATAGATTTTTCCGAATCAAAACAATAACATTCATCCGGTTCAATACCTCTAGCGGCTGCTTCCTTTCTAACAGTAGTTGAACCTAAAGGATAAAAATCAATATCTTTTTCTATAAAATAAGTTTCTAATAATAAAGCAATAATCTTTTTATCAAACTCATGACGACGACTAGGAGACATTATTTCTAAAGTACCTTCTAAATATTTAAAGCGATAATGAGAAATACTTTCAAATCTCTGTAACAGTATCTCATATATATTCCAGTTAATCCCATTCATCAGTAAAATCTGGTCAGAATCAACATTATCTAATACTGATTGACTTGTTAATTCTTCCCAGCAACTCAACTTTTCTAGTAAACCTAACATTGTCACTGCTCCAAAATTGCTTTAATCTCAGACATAATTCCAGCAACCCGCCGATCTTTCTCTAGGATATCATTTACCAGTTGCTCAGGCGCTAAATGTTCAAAATCCGTCTGATTATTGGGATTTTTGCCGTCAAGATTATAAATTGCCCAGTAAATAGCGTTCCCTTTGGCCTTCTGTTCCTTAGCAATGTCGCGCTGATTTTGTTCTTCAGTTTGAAACTGTTTTACCTGATCCTGAATTTTTTGAAGCTGTATTTTTGTTATTTTTCTGATAGGTATAAGTATTATCTAAAGTAATCTCTGGTGACTTTAATAATAATTCGATGAATTTCTTTTCTAAATAATCACCTTGTGCTTTATTCAAGCTATTAGTTATGCTAACTAGCACATAAGTATCTATCCAGAATTTTTTTTTATTGATATGCTGATTTAATCTTGTAGAAATCTCTTGTGATTGTCCTACATAAACTCTAGTGTTTTTATTGTTATCTTTTCCGACCAGAAAATAAATTCCTAAATATTTAGATTCATTGTATTTTATAAAACTGTTTATGTTTTCCTTTTGAAAGAAATAAACTGTTTCTACTCTGTTAGGAATATAGGCTATTGATATACCATATTCGTCTTCATAAATCCTAATTATAGGTTTACCTATTTTTTGTTCATTCTCGATAAATCGAGGATTACTGGGAATAACGTCATATCTATGTTTTTTCAAATCATCTACTGAAGAAATTAATATATTTTGCTGTTGCATGAAAATTTCCCAGTAATCAATTTCTCCATCCTGTGTTGGTAAATTTGGTCTATCTGTTTCTCTTGTTTTAATCCAATTCATAAATTCTGAAGAACCACTATTTGTATCATTAATAAATTCTTTTGAGAAATTCATTAATATTCTTCTAAGAAGTACTCCTGAACCACAATGTATATCTTTAATATATTCTTCCGTAAACATCATTAACTCCTATGCTGAATCAAGTAAACTTTGTAACTGATTTACCGCGTCCCTCAACTCCTGAACACCCCCAAACCGTTCAGCAATTTCAATTACATTACCATAATTAGCAAACTCCCGATTAGCCTTAAAAGTCGTGGTAATATTAAACTCCTCAACAGCCTTTTCAGCATACTTATCCAAAAGAATCTCTAAAATTGCCCTGGCTTCCTCCCCATATTGTTCAAAAAAGTCAGACTTACCACGACGCAACCTTTCAGCCCGTTGTTTGCAAGTCAACACCGGAGCATCAAAGGCTACATAACATAATAAATCAAAAGGATCAGCTTCGGAAAGATTAGTTACTGCTTTTAACTCATCAAAATCAATTCCCCTATCTGCCAGTAAATCAATAATTTCTGCCCGTTCTTCAGGAACAGCCCAGCGTTGTTGTATTTCTATAGTAGAACGATAGAGAGTCCTAACTTGTTCTCTGGTATAATCAATTAATTTAGACAAACGCAGTTGATTATCTTTGGCAAGTGACAATAACAGTAAATCGGGATGACTGGATTCGAACCAGCGGCCCCTTCGTCCCGAACGAAGTGCGCTACCAAGCTGCGCCACATCCCGCCATAGAAATGGTAATTTAGAACCATCATACCACAATTAGCAAAAAATAACAAATTTTTCTGCCGCCGGAGATGTCTTTGCTTGCTAGGATAAGACTTGTATAACTAAAATGGTAAAAGTAGACTGTGACTGTAAAACCAGACTGGTTGCGGGTAAAAGCACCTCAATGGGAGCGTGTTGGTAACGTTAAGGAGATTTTGCGGGATTTAGCCCTGAATACCGTTTGCGAAGAAGCTTCTTGTCCTAACATTGGTGAATGCTTCAATGCTGGTACTGCTACATTTTTGATTATGGGTCCTGCTTGCACCAGAGCTTGTCCTTACTGTGATATTGACTTTGAAAAAAAACCCCAGCCCTTAGATCCCACTGAACCTATAAGACTAGCGGAAGCAGTCAGCAGAATGCAGCTTAATCACGTCGTGATTACTTCCGTAAATCGAGATGATTTACCTGATGGTGGTGCGTCTCAATTTGTTAAATGTATTCATGCTATTCATGATATTTCACCTCATACTACCATAGAAGTATTAATTCCTGATTTATGCGGTAATTGGCAAGCTTTAGAGATAATTCTCCAAGCTAAACCAGAGGTACTGAACCACAATACAGAAACTATTTCCCGTTTATATCGTCGTGTGCGTCCCCAAGGTAATTATGAGCGGACTATGGAATTATTACAACGCTCCCGGCAAATTTCTCCTAAAACTTACACAAAATCTGGTATTATGGTCGGTTTAGGTGAAACAGACGCAGAAGTGCGTCAAGTTATGGAAGACCTCAGAAGGGTAGATTGTGATATTTTGACAATTGGGCAATATCTCCAACCTACTCAAAAACACTTGCAAGTATCTGATTTTATTACGCCAACACAGTTTGCAGCTTGGCAAACTTTTGGAGAAGAATTAGGATTTTTACAAGTTGTTTCTTCACCATTGACAAGAAGCTCCTATCATGCAGAGCAAGTCAGAGAATTAATGAAACGTTATCCAAGGTAACCCCTGGTGGTCGCTTCTTAACACCTATTCCCTATTCTCCATGAGTGAATCGAAGTGAGTCAAAGTGTAAAATCTGTCGTGATTCTTGGTGCTGGTGCTTGGGGTACAGCCCTGGCCAAATTAGCAGCAATTAATGGTAATCAGGTGCATTTATGGTCACGTCAGGGATCACAATCCTTAGTCAGTGTACTGGAAAATGCCCACATAGTCTTATCAGCTATTTCTATGCAAGGAGTAAGAGATGTAGCTTCTGTGGTACAATCTTCTCCTGTGTCTCCAGAGACAATCTTTGTCACCGCAACTAAAGGATTAGAACCCAAAACAACATACACACCTTCGCAAATTTGGCAAGAAATTTTTCCTAATCATCCCGTTGTTGTCTTATCAGGTCCGAATTTATCCCAGGAAATTGTCCGGGAATTACCAGCAGCAACCGTAGTAGCTAGTAAAAATATCAATGCCGCCCAAAGTGTACAATTAGTATTTTCTTCCAGTCGTTTTCGTGTTTATACTAATCCTGACCCTGTGGGAGTAGAATTAGGAGGAACGCTAAAAAATGTAATAGCGATCGCTGCTGGTGTATGTGATGGGCTAAACTTAGGAACAAATGCTAAAGCCGCTTTAGTCACCCGTGGCTTAACCGAAATAGTGCGAATTGGCAAGAATTTAGGCGCGAAAACGGAAACATTTTATGGTTTATCCGGTCTAGGAGACTTACTGGCTACCTGTAACAGCCCTTTAAGTCGCAATTATCAACTTGGTTATCAGTTAGCTCATGGAAAAACGCTCAAAGAAATTTTAGCGGGTCTTCCTGGAATAGCGGAAGGTGTAAACACTTGTCGGGTATTAATGGAAATTGCACAACAACGAAGTATTGCTATTCCTATTAGCGAACAAGTTTATCAACTACTGGAAGGAGAAGTTACACCTCAACAAGCATTAGATCAACTTATGTTACGAGATATTAAACCGGAATTTGATGATTTTCCCAAAGAACAAATGTGGTAAGTAAAGGTAAAATGCTTACAGAGTCAGGTCTGCAATGAAAATTAAATGATTACTGCTTTCAGTCCCGGAAAGAATTTGCCAAATTGTCAGGAAATTACGTTTTGAATGATGTAAATATGACCATGTAGTTTATAAACATCATGATCAAAAGTATGTTTTTGACACTATAATCAGTTAGAAAAATCACTGTAAATATCTCTAAAAATGGTAATTTTGACTAGTAGGTAACTTCTAATTGAAAGTTGGACTGAAAATTAGAATAGCTATTAGTTCCTGATGCTATTACAACGGAAAAAATCGTTAAAATATATTCTTTTCAGGCAGTCGAGTGCGGCAAAAATAACTATCAAGTTTAAAAAAGGTGCAAAAGCTGATAAATTAAGTTTTCTTCCTTTATGCCTACTTACACTAGTACAAAGTTTTGCCACTAATTGTACATCGAAGACTAAACTGTTTTATTTGATGAGAAATTACGGAATAGCAACCGTTGATTTGATCCTAATTTTAACTGCCCTTAATTTATTGTTACCTGGAGCAACTTGAGACATTATGCCAGCAACATCCGTTTATAAAAATACCGACTACGATAGCGAAAATCAAAGCGTACCTATGGATCTCGAAATCAGTAGTGATGAAAGTGAGTTATCCCTAGATGATTTACCAGATTTAGATATCCCTGTAGTTGAATCTGATTTACCCGCTCAAGTTAACCGCAACAGTACAGACCTAGTTCGTCTCTATCTGCAAGAAATTGGTCGAGTCCGGTTATTAGGAAAAGATGAAGAAGTTTCCGAAGCTCAAAAAGTACAGCGAAACTTACGGATGCGAGTAGTGCTTAGTTTAGCAGCCCAGGAGGGAGATGCGATCATTATCCCTTATTTGCGATTAATTGAAGTCCAGGAGCGTTTGGCTTCGGAGTTAGGACACCGCCCTTCTTTAGAACGGTGGGCAGCTACTGCGGGGATAAAATTATCCGATCTCAAACCCACTTTAGCAAATGGTAAAAGACGCTGGGCAGAAATCGCTCAGTTAACCGTGGAAGAACTAGAGCAAATTCAAAGTCAAGGACTACAAGCTAAATCCCAGATGATTAAAGCGAATTTGCGTTTGGTGGTATCTGTGGCGAAAAAATATCAAAATCGTGGTTTGGAATTGTTAGACTTAGTTCAAGAAGGGACTTTAGGTTTAGAACGAGCCGTTGAGAAATTTGACCCCACTAAAGGTTATCGTTTTAGTACCTATGCTTATTGGTGGATTCGTCAAGGAATTACCAGAGCGATCGCTACTTCTAGTCGTACCATTCGCCTTCCTGTCCATATTACCGAAAAACTGAACAAAATTAAAAAAGCGCAACGGAAAATTGCCCAAGAAAAAGGTCGCACACCTACTTTAGAAGACCTGGCAATTGAGTTAGATATGACACAAGCCCAAGTCCGGGAAGTGTTATTGAGAGTTCCTCGTTCTGTGTCTTTAGAAACCAAAGTAGGAAAAGATAAAGATACTGAATTGGGGGAATTGCTAGAAACTGATAACATTACCCCTGAAGAGACCTTAATGCGGGAATCTTTACATAAAGATTTGTATAGTCTTCTGGACGATTTAACCGACCGGGAGCGTGATGTTGTTTCCATGCGCTTCGGCTTGTCCGATGGTCATTCTTACTCTTTATCAGAAATTGGCCGAGCCCTTGACCTATCACGAGAAAGAGTGAGACAAATTGAATCAAAGGCTTTGCAGAAACTTCGTCAACCCAAGCGCCGTAACCTTGTCCGCGACTATCTAGAGTCTTTAAGTTAGAAAGTAATGGGTAATGGGTAATGGGTAGTTAATTTCTGTCACCTGTCACCCGTCCCCTGTTCCCTGTTCCCTGTCCCCTGTCCCCTGTCCCCTTTCCCCTTTCCCCTTTCCCCTGTCACCTGTCCCCTGTCACCTGTCCCCTGTCCCCTGTCACCTGTCCCCTGTCCCCTGTCCCCTGTCCCCTGTCCCCTGTCCCCTGTCCCCTCTCAACTAGTAAATATTCTCAATAAGCAATGATTGTTGCAAATTGGGACAAAGATTTGTTATATTCTCAATTAATGAGCTTTGTTGAGAAAATTTAGTATGACTGTCTACACAACTGGTTCACTCAAAGCAGAACTAAACGACCGTGGTTGGCGTTTAACTCCACAGCGGGAAACAATTCTACATATTTTCCAAGAACTCCCCCAAGGTGAGCATTTAAGTGCAGAGGATCTCTATCATCGCTTAGAGACTGACGGTGAAGGTATTAGTTTATCAACTATCTACCGGACTTTAAAGTTAATGGCGAGAATGGGGATTTTGCGGGAGTTAGAATTGGGGGAAGGACATAAACATTATGAAATCAATCAACCTTATCCCCATCACCATCATCACCTAATTTGTGTGCGCTGTAACTCGACTATCGAGTTTAAAAATGACTCTATTTTAAAAATTGGGGGAAAAACAGCGCAAAAAGAAGGTTACCATTTATTAGATTGTCAAATGACCATTCATGCTGTATGCCCTAAGTGCCAAAGGGCATTAATGCCTATTTAGAAACTAAGGGAAGTGACAGGTTACAGGTTACAGGTTAGAGGTGACAGGTTACAGGTTACAGGTGACAGGTGCTACGCCACGGGGACAGGTTACAGGTGCTACGCCACGGGGACAGGTTACAGGTGACAGGTTACAGGTGACAGGTGACAGAAATTAACTACCAATTACCCATTACCAATTACCCATTACCCATTACCAATTACCAATTACCCATTACCAATTGGTCAGTTATTTTTCTTCAATGGTGGCTTCTGCTTGATGGACTAAATTGCGGAGGTTTTCTAGTGTTTGTATAGCCACATTCTGCCATAAACCGCGCTGGTTTGCCTCTAGTAGTCTTTCCGCAATATCACGTAACGCCCAAGGGTTTTTGTTGTGAATAAATTCACAAACAGTGGCATCTTCTAAATATGCTTCAAAGACACCTTGATACATATAATCCTCCACACATTGGGCCGTAGCATCGTAAGCGAAAAGAAAATCTACCGTTGCGGCCATTTCAAATGCACCCTTATAACCGTGACGCATAACTCCAGCTATCCATTTAGGATTAACGACTCGCGTTCGGTACACCCTGGCAATTTCTGAACTCAGTTGGCGAATTTTGGGCTGGAGTGTATTGGAATTATCGCCAAAATAGGTTTCGGGATTTTTACCCTGAAGAGAACGCACAGCGGCGGTTAAACCACCTTGAAATTGATAATAATCATCAGAATCAAGTAAATCATGTTCGCGGTTATCTTGATTGTGGAGGACGATTTGCATTTGCTTTAAACGTTGTTCAAAAGCTTCCACATTTTTATTCCCTGTTTCCTGACCAGAAGAATAGGCGTAAGCGCTCCAATTTGTGTAAGCTTGGGCTAAATCCTCGTCATTTTGCCAATTTTGGGAAGCCATTAAACCTTGGAGTCCCGCCCCATAAGCGCCAGGTTGAGAACCAAAAACGCGATATTGCGATCGCTCTTGTGCTAAATCTAAAGATAAACCCTGTTGAGTCCATTGTTCAGTTTCATGACGAACCATATCTGCGAGGGGATTTTGATCAGGGGGTTCATTTAAAGCTGAAACCGCTTTTACAGCTTGATCAAATAAAGTGATTAAATTAGGAAAAGCATCCCGGAAAAAACCCGATATTCTCAGAGTAACATCCACACGGGGACGACCCACAACCGCCAAAGGTAATATTTCAAAATCTATCACCCGTCGCGCTACACCATCCCACACAGGTTTAACACCGAGTAAAGCTAAAGCCTCCGCTAAATCATCACCACCAGTCCGCATGGTAGCCGTACCCCAAACCGATAAAGCGAGAGTTTTAGGATATTCTCCATTTGCTTGGGTGTAGGTTTCAATCAGGGTTTCAGCCGCTTTTCTCCCAATATCCCAGGCCGTTTCCGTGGGAATGGCACGAATATCAACAGCGTAAAAGTTTTTACCTGTGGGCAGAACTTCGGGACGGCCGCGTGTCGGTGCGCCGGAAGCACCACTTTTAACGTATTTTCCGTCAAGTCCCCGGAGCAGGTTGGTGATTTCTTCACTAGTTTTTTGCAGGGACGGGAGGAGTTTGTCGCTAATCCAGTTTTGGTTTTCTGTTCCGGCTATGATTTTTTCTACTAAATGGGCGGCTTCTATTTCTAGGAGTTCAACGACATCCCCAATGATATGACAGGATTTAAGTCTCTCACAGAGGCGCACAGACCCAGACAGGGGCGTTGACAGGTCATCGGTGAGGGGATCTATGTCTAATCCCCATTGTTTGGCTATGGTGCGGGTAATACCTATAGAATAGCGGTTGGGGATGCGGGCGATCGCTACTATTAAATCTCTTAGTTGGGTTCCTTGGGGACATTGGCCGAATATGTGTAGGCCGTCGCGGATTTGGGCTTCTTTGAGTTCGCACAAGTAACCGTCTAGGGAGTTTAAGATTAAGGTTTCAAAGTTGGTGATGTCTTTGGGGTTGGTAATTCCTAAGTCTTTATATAGGTTTTCTTTGATGACTAATTCTTTGATGCGATCGCTAATTATTGCTAATCTGGAAGGATCTAAACTTTCGGCTTCGTAATATTCATCAATGAGGTTTTCTACTTGTTGCAATCCTCCATATAATTGCGCCCTTGTCATGGGCGGTGTTAAGTGATCAATAATTACTGCTTGGGCGCGTCTTTTAGCCTGTGAACCCTCACCAGGATCATTGACAATAAATGGATATAAATGGGGCATTGGTCCCAAGGCAATTTCTGGATAACAATTATTAGATAAGGCGACACTTTTACCCGGTAGCCATTCTAAGTTACCATGTTTTCCTAGATGAATTATGGCATCCGCAGCCAAAGATTCTCGCAGCCAATGATAAAAGGCTAAATAATTATGTGTTGGTTCTAAATCTGGTGCATGATAATTCAAACTCGGATCAAGATCATAACCTCTTGATGGTTGAACACCTACAAAAATATTACCAAATTTAATTCCCGAAATTGCCCAATTTTCAATTGTTTCTACTGCTCCCCACCGTTCAATAATTTCCTGTTGTATATTTGCTGGTAAAGTAGCAAAATATTTTTGATATTCGGCTGCTGAAAGACTTTGATTTATTGGTTTCCAGTCTCTTCCTTCGGGATCATTTGTAACACCAGATGTGAGAATTTGAATTAATTCCTCTCCAGTTTCGGGAATATTTCCTACTTCATAACCAGCTAATTTTAAAGCTTTGAGAATTTCCACACAACTGGCAGGACTGTCCAATCCTACGCCATTGGCCAGCCTTCCGTTGGTGTTGGGGTAATTTGCTAAAATTAAGGCTAATTGCCGTTCTGAGGGCATTTTTACCCGCAATCGTACCCAATTTGCAGCCAGTTGGGTGACAAATTCAATGCGATCGCTCAAGGGTTCATAAACTACAATATCGGTTTCTAATTTGTGATTTCGAGCTTGCAAAGTTTTGAAGGATACAGCCCTACTAATAATCCGTCCGTCTACTTCTGGTAAAGCCACATTTATAGCAATATCACGGGGTGTTAAACCTTGTGATTCTGATTCCCATTGTTCAATGGAACTAGCACAAAGAATTACTTGCAAAACCGGGACATCTAATTTTTCCCAAAGTTCAAGCGGTGTTTCTGTTTCTAATTGCGCTAGGGAAAAACTAGTGGTATTCATTAATAAACTAATATTTACCCCATCTTCATCTGTAAACCATGCACATAATTTATCACTTACACCCGGTTCACGCAATGAAGAGACAAAAACTGGTACAGGTTGTAAATTTTTCTCTAACAAAGCATTACACAAAGCATCAATAACTTTAGTATTTCCTGATAAATAATGAGCGCGATAAAACAAAATCCCAACTTTAGGCTGAATTGGTAAAAGTTCTTTTTTTTCTTCTTTCCACTCATACAAACCCACACGGGGAACAGGTTGTGGAGGTAGAGGATTAAATTCTGTTAATAAAGCCGTATCAGCGATAAATTTTAAAGCATTGAGGAAATTTTCTGTACCACCTTCTTGAAAATATTGCCAGATTTTCTGGACAATTTCTGGAGCAATTGTAGATTTAGAGATTAAATCAAGATCAAGTCCGTCATCTCCTGGCATTATAATTAAGGTTGTACCATTACGTTCTCCAATTTCCTGTATAACTTCTAGACCATAATTCCAATAAGAACTTCCACCAATAAGACGCAGAACAATTACTTGCGCTGATTCTAATACTTGTTCGCTATAATCATCTATACTTACTTGTTGTTGTAGTTGTAATAAATTAGCGACTCGAATTTCTGGAAATTCATCAGGTAATTTAGAAACTACAGTTCCTAGAGTTTGAATATCAGTATCTGCTGCTGTAATCAATACAAATGGTGCTATAGTTTGTTCTAGGAAAAATAAACCCTCTGACTGATTCCAGCCTCCAGCAGTAGCATTTATACGGTGCATAATTGGTGATTAATAATGGAAATAATGGAAATTTTGAGTTGGGAAATTTGGGAGATTTTTAACGTTATCCTTAAATAAGACAATAAATAAATTCATCAGTAAATCCTAGTTTAACATTGATAACAGTGGCAAATTTATCAGATAAATTCAAAACCATAGCCAGTAATTTATAGTAATCCCTGATGGTCAAAAAAGCCGATATCAGCACCAAAAAATTAATCAGCCTCAATCCTGAAAATTGGGTAAAATGGGTAACACAAATCCCCGACATTACCACCGGAGAAATTCTTAATTCCGAATTTCAATGGATAAGCAGAGAAAGTGATGTATTAGTCAAAGCCACCAGTCCCCAGTACGACGAATTTCTTGTTCTCAATGAGTTACAATTACGCTATAAGCCAGAAATGCCCAAAAGAATGCGGGCCTATGCAGCACTAGCAGAGGAAAAATATGATCTTCCCACATACCCTGTATTAATTAACATTCTCAAAGAAAGTGAAACAGAAATTCCCAAACGCTATGAATCAGAGTTTGCTGGCTTACAAGCGCGACAAGACTACCAAGTGATCAATCCTTAGGAAGTTGATGTAAAAATAGCTTTGAGTCAACCTATTCCCTCGCTACTTCCCTTTGTACCAATTCTCAAAGGTGGTGGAGAAGAATCAACAGTTAGACAAGCATTGCAAATGCTTCGTGCTGATGAAAAATTAAGCCAGTTGGAAACAGTTATGGCTTTTTTTGCTACCTTTGTACTAGATAGCGCCTTAGTTCAACAAATCATGAGGTGGGATATGGCAATATTACAAGAGTCTCCTTGGTATCAACAGATTTTCAGAGAAGGTGAAAAGCGGGGCGAAAAACTGGGTGAAAGACGAGCTATACTGTCATCCATTGAACTAAGTCTAGAGATAAAATTTAGTCAAGAAGGTTTACAATTTATGCCCAAAATATCACAGGTTGCTGATTTAGAACAGTTAAAAAACATCCAAAGGAGCATTTTAACTGTAAATAGTCTTGATGAATTGCGGGAATTTATGCAAATACAAATAAATTAAACTTCCGCTTTCACATTAGTATTCCCCTGGGTTTGGGGGGAATAATCTATGTAGATATTAATTTAATAAACAAACATCTCAGGCATATATATTACCAGTTAAACCTTTTACTGAATTTACTAGAAGTGATCAAAAATTATTGAAATTAGATAAAATTATTAGAATCGCACTTTACTAAGTGATTTATCTATGGTATAATTACCATAGTCTGGAATAATTATCACGGTATTTTCATATCAGTCTGAAAACCTTGTTATCTACCGCACAGTCGGGTATTGATAAAGCAATTCCGACAAAATTAGTAGATGAAAAAATGTTAAGGTGTGGTATCCATGCCGAGTAACATTTTTGCGAGGACGGGAACAAATGTTTCTATTTTGTTTATTGATAAGGGAAATAAGAATGATGTAGTTTTGATTGATGCTTCTAGTTTAGGTGAAACTGTGAAAGATGGCAAGAATCAAAAAACGGTGTCAGGTAACAGATGCTATAATTGTATTATTCTGTGAAGAATTAGGAATTAAACCGCCGTTTTAATGGAGGATTTTATGCAAGTTAAAATTGAGTTACCTGATGAATTGGGAAAACAACTTTTGGAAATGCCTGATATGCAGCTATTAGTACAGAAAGCTGTGGAAAAAATGTTATTAGAAGAGCAAAGCAGACGAGCCACCCATGATTTATTAATTGAACAGAGAGAATTGTTACACCAAACTAGCAATGATGAAATTTTGCCAATTACGCGATCGCTAGTTGGTGTTTTGAAAGGTTATCATGTTGATGTAGCAGACTATAAAAAACATTTAGAGGAGAAGTATCTTTGAAAATTGTATTTGATACCAATATTGTTCTTGATATTTTGCTAGAGCGTGAGCCTTTCGTTAGCTTCTCTATTAATTTATTTAATGCTGTTGAGCAGCAAATTATTCAAGGTTATCTTTGTGCGACAACGATAACTACGATTGATTATTTGTTAACTAAATCAATAGGAAAGCAGTCAGCCAAGGTTTCTATTAATCAATTGCTTAATTTATTTGCGATTGCAGAGGTTAATGATCTGATATTGAAAGCGGCGATAAATTCAGATTTTTCTGATTTTGAGGATGCTGTTTTATATCATTCAGGCATTTATGCGGGTGTTGATGGTTTTGTAACTCGAAATAGCAAGGATTTTAAAACTGCTAGTTTGCTTATTTATAGTCCAACTGAATTACTAAGCATTATTCAAGAAATAAAGCATGACTGACAGTATTTTATTACAACTTTTAGACAATATCAAACATGACTAACTTACCAAAAGGATTAATCGTTTCCTGTCAAGCACCCATAAACTCCCCATTACATGATCCTTATGTAATTTCTGCAATGGCACAAGCAGCAGTGAATAATGGGGCTGTAGGAGTGAGAATTGACACACCTATTCATATCCAAGCGGTGCGGAAAAAAGTCCAAGTTCCCATTATCGGACTTTGGAAACAAGTAATAACTGGTTCTGATGTATATATTACACCACAATTTCATCACGCTGTGGCCGTAGCAGCAGCAGGTGCTGATATTATAGCTATAGATGCTACTACTAGATATCGTCCCGGTGATGAAAAGTTAACAAATATTATTAATTTGATTCATGATCAACTAAATAAGCCGGTTATGGCAGATGTAGATACATATCAAGCAGCACAATTAGCTGTTAATGCAGGTGCGGATATTGTGGGAACTACTCTTTTTGGCTACACTGGGGAAACTCAAGACTTTTCTCCTCCTGGTTGGGAATTACTGACTAAAATAGTAGAAAATCTTGACACTTTTGTGATTTGTGAGGGTGGTATTTCTTCACCACAAATGGCCAAAAAAGCCTTAGATTTAGGCTCTAATGCTGTTGTTGTGGGTGGAGCAATTACCGGCATTGATTTGTTAGTTAAAGCTTATAATTTGGCATTGGAAAATTAAAATCTTCTCATTTTTCTGTGGCAAAATAGTCATAATATAACATATTATTCAAATAGGCTCATAAAATGCTAGGAAACACCCTTGTGGGCAGATACCAAATTACCAATTACCTGGGAGGTGGCGGATTTGGCGAGACTTATGTTGCTAATGATACGCATTTACCCGGTTTACCGCATTGTGTAGTTAAGAAACTTAAACCTCAGTCTAGTGATATTGCTACTTTGGAAATAGCCAGAAGGTTGTTTGACACAGAAGCCCAAGTTTTATATAAATTAGGGACTCATGACCGCATTCCCCAACTTTTAGCTTACTTTGAAGAAAATGCCGAATTTTACCTGGTGCAAGAACTTATTGTAGGTAATAACCTTAGTCAAGAATTAAGTTCAGGTACAATTTTTACTGAAAATCAGGTAATTTCCCTAGTACAAGAAATTTTAGAAATTTTGGATTTTGTACATCAACAAAAAGTAATTCATCGTGATGTTAACCCTCGGAATATTCTGAGACGACAACAAGATGGTAAACTAATTTTAATTGATTTTGGTGCAGTTAAACAAATTACGACTAAATTAGTAAATTCCCCGGATACTACTAAATCTACTGTCGCTATTGGCACACCAGGTTATACTCCTGGAGAACAGGCACAAGGAACACCCAAATTTAGTAGTGATATCTATGCTTTGGGAATTATTGCTATTCAAGCTTTAACAGGATTATCCCCTGAACAATTAGAAAAAGATCCCGAAACTAATGAAATTATTTGGCAAAATTCCGCCACGGTATCCCCAGAATTTGCTCAATTTTTAAATCAAATGGTATGTTATGATTTTCGACAACGTTATGCCTCAGCGACAATAGCATTACAAGCTTTACAAAATTTGCATAAAAATACATCGGAAACAATAGTTTTTTCTCCCGCAACTTTACCAAATCAAGTTAAAAATTCCCCAGTTAAAAAAGGGATATTCTGGAAATTACCCTTGGGGATATTTGTGTTAGTTATTGGTGCTGTCGGTGGAATATTTATAATTAATCGCCTGAATAATAAAAATGCCATAGAATTATATCATCAGGCAAATACTCTGCTGCAATTACAACGCTATCAAGAGGCTTTAACAATTTATGAAAAAGCCGGAGATATTAAACCTGATTATCCTCAAGCTTGGTATGGTCAAGGTCAAGCATTATTTCAACTAAAGAAATATGAACAAGCTTTAATAGTCTATGATAAAGCTATTCAACTTCAACCTGATTATTTAGAAGCTTGGAATAATCGCGGGTTGGTTTTAGTAAATCTCAAACGTTATTCAGAAGCACTTGCCACTTTTGATAAAGCTTTAGAACTCAAAAATGATGCTCCTCAAGTTTGGCAAGCTAAAGGGGATGTTTTTATAAAAATTAATAACTATAATAATGCAGTTAAGGCTTATGAACAAGCAATTAATTTACAACCTGATAATTCTGAATTATGGTACAAAAAAGGATTGGCATTACAAAATCTTAAACAGTATGAGGAAGCAATTACAGCTTACAAAAAAACCATAGAATTAAAACCAGATCATGAATTAGCTTTGTATAATTTAGGTAATTGTTCGGTGAATTTAAATCGTTATGAATTTGCTCTGCAAGCTTATGATCAGGTGCTACAATACAATCAGGGTAACTTTGCCGCTTTGTTATCAAAAAGTAATGTATTGATGACATTACGTAGATATCCAGAGGCCATTGATTCTTTTAACCAAGTGATTAAATCCAATCCTCGACGGTATCAAGTATGGTATAATCGGGGTTGGGCATTACATCAAGTTAAACGCTATCCAGAAGCCATAGAATCTTATAAAAAAGCTGTTTCCTTAAAGGGAAATGATTATTTACTGTGGTATAACCTGGGAAATACACAATATAGTTTGCAAAAATATCCAGAAGCGATCGCATCCTATAATAAAGCTATCCGTTATAAACCAAATCATTATGAAAGTTGGTATAGTCGCGGCAATGCGCTATTAAATATGCAACAATACAAAGAGGCGATCGCATCCTACGATAAAGCTATAGAATATAAACCAGACTACCAACAAGCTATAGAAGCCCGCACAAAAGCCCAAAATGCCCTAACCCAAAATCTATGATAAAATTGTAAACCCTTCTTTCTTCTGACCAAAATCCAGTAGAATATGAAATGCCAGTTATCCAATTAACTGAGAAAGATATCACATCCCTGCCAGTAGCCAAAATTATGGACGTATTAGAACTAAAACGCGAAATCGAAACATTGTCTAGCCGCCTGGGTAAAACCCAGGACTATCTTTGACGTACCCGCACTCCAAGCCAAAATTCACGACTTAGAACAAATTTCCGCCCAAACAGAATTTTGGGAAGACCAAACCCAAGCCCAAAACACCCTACAAGAACTCAATGATCTAAAATCCCATTTAGAGCAATATTACCAGTGGCATTCCCATTTAGACGATACTAGGGTAGTTGTTGAACTATTGGAACTAGAAACAGACACAGCGCTATTGCAAGAAGCCGAGTCTACCATTAACAAACTCAATCATGATCTAGATCAATGGGAATTACAACAACTACTTTCTGGACCCTACGACGATAAAAGTGCAGTCCTAACAATTAACGCTGGTGCAGGTGGTACAGACGCGCAAGACTGGGCATTTATGTTAATGCGGATGTATACCCGTTGGGGAGAAGATCATGGTTATAAAGTTACCTTAGCAGAAGAATCCGAAGGTGACGAAGCGGGTATTAAATCCGCCACCCTAGAAATAACCGGACGCTACGCCTATGGTTATTTGCGTTCTGAAATGGGTACTCATCGCTTAGTACGAATTTCTCCCTTTAATGCTAACGGTAAACGACAAACCAGTTTTGCGGGAGTTGAAGTGATGCCACAAATAGATAATACCGTCAAATTAGACATTCCCGAAAAAGATTTAGAAATTACCACCACCCGTTCTGGTGGTAAAGGTGGACAAAACGTCAACAAAGTAGAAACCGCAGTCCGCATAGTTCACATTCCCACAGGGATAGCAGTCCGTTGTACAGAAGAACGGTCACAACTGCAAAACAAAGAAAAAGCCCTAGCCCGTCTCAAAGCTAAACTACTAATTATAGCCAAAGAACAACGCGCCCAAGAAATAGCGGAAATTCGCGGTGATATGGTAGAAGCCTCCTGGGGTAATCAAATCCGTAACTATGTATTTCATCCTTATCAGATGGTTAAAGACCTGCGTACAAACGTAGAAACAACAGCCATTACCGACATCATGAATGGTGAGATTGATATGTTTATCCAAGCCTATTTAAGACAAGAAAATCAGATAGTAGAAGCTTAGGGAAAGCAGGGGACGCTTAGTTATACTATCAGAATCAGGATAGCCAGCGATTAAAAATAGCAATCCTCTTTTTGGGAACGAACCACAGAGGACACAGAGAACCCAGAGGTAGAGAGAAAAAAAGAGGTATTTACGTCTTGTTGAGAATTGCTATATATGAGGATTGTCTAATTTAGCTGTGTAATAGCTTAATTTAGGTTAATAGTCTGCACTCCCGACTCCTAATTTCCCCGTAACCTGTTAAAGTAATAAAGGAAATTATTGGAGAAATTAACTATGGACAAGTCCCCTACTAAAGAACCCCAACCCAGCTATGTTAAGCTGGCCATGCGGAACATGGTTAGAAAAGGCGGTACTTCCCTCAAACACTTCGCGTTAACTGCTGTAGGACTATTATCTGTCCTCGTTGGTTTAGCGTATCTGACCCGCTAAGGGGGAAAAATTGTGCCTTTACCAGTGGAATTATATTTAGAAAATTGTCTTGACGACTTTTCCCTAATTCCTCCCGAAACTTGGGAAAATTGGTTTCAGGAGTGGTTAGAAATTCTTAATGATTATCTACCAACTGCACTTAGTTATGAAGTTAGTTTGCGGTTGACAACTGATACAGAAATTCAAACCCTCAATTCCCAATACCGTGAACAGGATAAACCTACAGACGTTTTAGCCTTTGCATCTCTAGAAGCAAATTTACCACAAAGCGAGGAAATGCTCAGATCTATGCCCTTGTATTTAGGTGATATTATTGTTTCTGTAGATACAGCACAGCGACAAGCACAACAGCAGGAACATAGCTTATCCACAGAATTAGCCTGGTTAACGGCTCATGGTTTATTGCATTTGTTAGGATGGGATCATCCTGATGAACAGAGTTTGATGGAAATGCTACAGCAACAAGTTATCTTACTTGAGAAGATAGGTATGATTATTAACTTAGAGGTATAGTATATGTATATTTAAAATTAAGAATCTTAGTGATTGCTTCATAGTGTCGCTATTTAAAATAGCCTACAATTGCTTCAAAGTTGATCCGGCTATGAAAATCGGTAGATTCTTACTCTGTCATATATCATATTTTTTTATCTATGTCCCCAAAACTTTCGTCATCACCAACAAGTAACAGCTTACCACCGCTTGTGTCTAAAGACAGGGAACTTTCCTGGCAAATTGCCTCTAATTTATTTGTTAGTTTTAAGTACGCTTGGGCTGGAATTATCTATGGTTTTCAGACCCAGCGTAATTTTCGCATTCATTTAGCCGTCTGCGCCTTGGCTATTAGTTTGAGTCTATTCTTACGTCTAGAAACAGTGGAAATAGCTATAATTGCTGTTACCAGTGGGTTAGTTTTGACCTTAGAGTTAATGAATACGGCCATTGAGTCTATTGTAGACTTAACCGTCAAACAATCCTACCATGAATTGGCAAAAATTGCTAAAGACTGTGCGGCTGGGGCTGTACTTGTAGCAGCTTTAGTAGCATTATTAGTCGCAACTATACTATTATTGCCCCCTTTAGCGACTTTAATCCTGTCCAATTTCTAGATAGCGGGTTGTAATAGAGACGTTTCTAGGAAACGTCTTGAATATTTTCAAATATTTTCAAGAAAAATGAAATTAGGCAAAAATTGTGATATTAGTTATTGATAATTACGACAGCTTTACGTATAATTTAGTGCAGTATTTCGGAGAACTAGCCACAGATTTCTCTGTAGCCAATGATATCCAAATCGTGCGAAATGATAAGATGACTGTAGATGAAATTAAAACCTTAAACCCAGACGCAATAGTCATTTCCCCCGGTCCTGGTCGTCCAGAAGATGCGGGAATTTCCTTAGATGCGATCGCTCAATTTGGCGAAAAATTACCGATTTTAGGGGTGTGTTTAGGACATCAAAGTATTGGTCAGGTCTTCGGTGGTAAAATAGTTTCTGCACCAGAATTAATGCACGGAAAAACCTCCCAGGTATCACACCAAGGAATAGGAATTTTTCAAGGGTTAGAAAATCCCTTCACCGCCACCAGGTATCATAGTTTAGTAATTGAGCGGGAAACCTGTCCAGAAGTATTGGAAATTACTGCTTGGGTAGAAGATGGTACAATTATGGGTGTCAGACACCGGAACTATCCTCACATTCAAGGAGTCCAATTTCATCCAGAAAGTGTTTTAACTTCCTTGGGTAAGGAATTGCTGAGAAATTTTCTGCGAACCTTGTAAACGGAAAAACAGATGAAAAGACGACAGTTGATAGGCTATACTGGGGCGGGTTTAATAACCTCTGTAATGACTAACTTAGGTCTGCCAGTTTCAGTAAAGGCTCAGTCTAGCGGTGTATCAATTCATTGGTTAGGACATACTTGCTTTTTATTCACCACTGGAAATGTCAAAATTCTGATTAATCCCTTTCGGACATTGGGCTGTACAGCTAAGTATCGTCCCCCAAAGGTCGCGGCAGATTTGGTATTAATTAGTAGTCAATTATTAGATGAAGGTTATGTAAAAGAACTACCGGGAAATCCCAAATTAGTTTATCAACCGGGGGTTTACGAATTTAGGGGTGTTAATTTTCAGGGAATTACCACAGACCATGATCGTCACAATGGAAAACGATTCGGGAAAAATCTGGCTTGGAAATTCACCATAGCAGGACTTAATTTACTGCATTTAGGGGGCTGTGCTGCACCCCTGACCCTAGAACAAAAAATCCTCATGGGTCGTCCCGATGTATTATTTATTCCCGTAGGTGGTAGTGCTAAAGCTTACAATGCTCAAGAAGCAAAAGCAGCCATTACCGTCTTAAATCCTCAGTTAGTTATTCCCACCCATTACCGCACTCCAGCCGCTGATACAAACCAGTGTGACATCACCCCAGTAGATGATTTTTTGACTTTAATGCAGGGTGTTAATATCCGCCGAAGTAATAGTGACTCTATAGTAATTAACTCCCAGAATTTACCGAAAAATACGGAAATTCAGGTTTTGAGTTATAAATTTTGATATCACGAATTGAGATCCCTCCTGGAAGAAATCAGGAATCTAATAGCAGATTTCAAACTCATACAGCAGTTCCCGATATTATGAAGTACAGATATTAATAATAAAACTCTCGTGGTGCGGGCATCTGGCCTGCACCAGGTGTACCTCACTCAAAGCTACTTGCTGTATGAAGTACGGATATTAATAATAAAACTCTTGTGGTGCGGGCATCTGGCCTGCACCAGATGTACCTCACTCAAAGCTACTTGCTGTATGAAGTACAGATATTAATAATAAAACTCTCGTGGTGCGGGCATCTGGCCTGCACCAGGTGTACCTCACTCAAAGCTACTTGCTGTATGAAGTACAGATATTAATAATAAAACTCTCGTGGTGCGGGCATCTGGCCTGCACCAGGTGTACCTCACTCAAAGCTACTTGCTGTATGAAGTACAGATATTAATAATAAAACTCTCGTGGTGCGGGCATCTGGCCTGCACCAGGTGTACCTCACTCAAAGCTACTTGCTGTAAGATACAGGACTTACGCAACTGGCACATTGGTAGGGTGCTTTGCTACTGCATACCTGCAAATAAACAGATTGTTGATATCTGACGCACCCTACAACAGATTTTTGGTATGACACTTGCGTAAGTCCTAAGATACAAAAATACCCCACCCTCCCCAAATCAGGAGAAGGTCAGGGGTGTACATCATAAACCTAAAATAGGCTGTAATAGCTTATTTTACCTATACCGTCAAGTTGACCTTAACAATGACATCATTAAAGTCCTTGTCACCACCACCCGTTAGGTCTTCAAAACCAAAGGTATTATCACCTAAAAGCCGCACATGATCAACACCATCTGAGTTAGCAGCGCCGAAGGTGAAGTAAATCCTGGAGTTGATATTGTCGTAATTATCGGGTGTACCACCATTAGTGATAATAAATGGCGCAAAGACAGAACCACCTTGAAGAGTCTTATTGTTAAAAGTCGCAGTTCCGTTGTTATTGACAGCCAAAGCAAGGTCAGAAACACGCCCCCTAACAGCGGCTTGAGCATAACCAGCTTGTTCTGGGAGGATATCAGCACTACCATCTCCATTGGTATCAATACCTCCATTCTCATCAGCGACTTTATAAAAACCAACGAAGTTGTTATAAGCGGCTTCTCGGTTGACAACAAAGTCAGCTTTTACCGGACCATTGATACCCCGCAAATCTAGTAATTCTCCTTGGGGTTTGTTTTGCAGACTTGTAACCTGGCTTATAACTGTATCAGTTGGGATAATATCAGTTGGGGTAATTGTTACCTGCAAATCTTCAAACCCAGCTGTATTACCAGAACCATCTTCCCAAGCCAGGGAGAAGCCATTTCCTAAAGTAGTAGTCCTAACATTAGAAGAAATATCAAAGAGGACATTAGTTTTGGGAGTGGTATTGTTGAGTACAGAATCCGTTGAACCATCCTTAACCAAATAGAATCTCAAATTACTATTAGAATTTAATTCTAACAACCTGCTGAGACTAGATTGATTAAATCCAACGGGAGAATTACCAAGGAGAGAGAAAATTACCTGACCACGTTGTAACGCCTTCTCGGTATAACCTGCTGCATCGGGTGCAATACCATCTATTGTACCATTGGCATCATCAACAGTAAATACTCCTAGCTCACTATTGAGTTTAGAGTTGTATCCTGTTAATTTAACTTCCAGTCTTTCGTTACTGTCACCTTTTAAAACGAAAGTATTACCACTACTAGGTCTATTTAATGTGGGAGGTTCAGGAACGTTAGTTACACCAATGGTTAATTGTCTCTCAAAAGATAACCCATTTTGGTCTGTGGTTTTGACTCTAATGCTGTAACTGTTTTTGGTTTCAAAGTCAAAGACGGAGTTGGTTTTAAGCTGATTTCCAGTAATGGTAAATAAACTATTATCCGTTGCACCATCCCCAGTGACTAAACTATAGGTAAAGGTGTTTCCTGTATCTGGGTCAGTGCTGCTGAGATTACCAACCACTGTACCAATGGGTTTACCTTCATCAATTGTAGTGGTGTCAGTGTTGTTGTCAAGCAACAAATCAGTGGGTGCTTCATTAATGTCGTTAACGTTAATATTTAATTGTCTCTCAAAAGATAACCCACCTTGGTCTGTGGTTTTGACTCTAATGCTGTAAATTGTTTGGGTTTCAAAGTCAAATACAGTATTAGCTATGAGTTGATTATCAACAATACTAAATAAACTGTTTTCCGTGTCACCATCCCCTGTAACTAAACTATAGGTAAAGGTGTTTCCTGTATCTGGGTCTATGCTGATGAGATTACCAATTACACCATCTGTTTGACCTTCAGCAATTGCGGTGTTGTCAAGCAACAAATCAGTGGGTGCTTCATTAATGTCGTTAACGTTAATATTTAATTGTCTCTCAAAAGATAACCCATCTTGGTCTTCGGTTTTGACTCTAATGCTGTAACTGTTTTTGGTTTCAAAGTCAAATACAGTATTAGCTATGAGTTGATTATCAACAATACTAAATAAACTGTTTTCGGTGTCACCATCCCCTGTAACTAAACTATAGGTAAAGGTGTTTCCTGTATCTGGGTCTATGCTGATGAGATTACCAATTACACCATCTGTTTGACCTTCATCAATTGCGGTGTTGTCAAGCAACAAATCAGTGGGTGCTTCATTAATGTCGTTAACGTTAATATTTAATTGTCTCTCAAAAGATAACCCATCTTGGTCTTCGGTTTTGACTCTAATGCTGTAAATTGTTTGGGTTTCAAAGTCAAATACAGCGTTGGTTTTAAGTTGATTTCCAGTAATAGTAAATAAACTATTATCCGTTGCACCTGTTCCGGTGACTAAACTATAAGTAAAGGTGTTTCCTGTATCTTGGTCTGTGCTAGTGAGATTACCAACCACTGTACCAACAGCCTTGTTTTCCTCAACGGTGCTAGTGGATAGTGTTAAGTTAGTAGGAGCGTCGTTAACGTTACTGACTCCAATGGTTAATTGTCTCTCAAAAGATAACCCACTTTGGTCTGTGGTTTTGACTCTAATGCTGTAACTGTTTTTGGTTTCAAAGTCAAAGACGGAGTTGGTTTTAAGTTGATTTCCAGTAATAGTAAATAAACTATTATCCGTTGCACCATCCCCAGTGACTAAACTATAGGTAAAGGTGTTTCCTATATCTTGGCCTGTGCTAGTGAGATTACCAACCACTGTACCAACAGCCTTGTTTTCCTCAACGGTGCTAGTGGATAGTGTTAAGTTAGTAGGAGCGTCGTTAATGTTGGTAACGGTAATAGCTACGTCTTTTGTGGCGGTTAATGTACCATCATTAGCGAGAACACTGATGTCATAAATGTTATTTGCACCGTTATCACTAGGTAATTCAAAGTTAGGAGCGGTTTTGAAGGTGACAACGCCGTTGCTACTGTTGATGTTAAAGAGGTTAGCATCAGTACCGGATAAGCTATAGGTCAGGGTTGTACCTGCATCTGCATCGGTGGCAATAACGGTATAAACTGTTCCTGTACCGTTTTCGGCGAAGGTGGCGGTAGCAGCACTGGTAATAACTGGGACTGCTTCGTTAACGTTAGTAACGGTAATATTTAATTGTTTCTCAAAGGATAACCCACCTTGGTCTTCAGTTTTGACTCTAATGCTGTAAATTGTTTGGGTTTCAAAGTCAAATACAGCGTTGGTTTTAAGTTGATTTCCAGTAATATTAAATAAACTATTATCCGTTGCACCATCCCCAGTGACTAAACTATAGGTAAAGGTGTTTCCTGTATCTTGGTCAGTGCTGCTGAGATTACCAACCACTGTACCAATGGGTTTACCTTCATCAATTGTAGTGGTGTCAGTGTTGTTGTCATAAGATAAATCGGTGGGCGCTTCGTTAATGTCGTTAACGTTAATATTGTATTTTCGTTCTACAAGGGTTGACTCATCTTGGTCTATTTGCTTGACTCTAATGCTGTAACTGTTTTTGGTTTCAAAATCAAGTAATGTCCGGGTTCTGAGTTGATTACCAACAAAATCAAATGAACTGTTATCGATGTCACCAACCCCTGCAATTAAGCTATAGGTAAAGGTCTTTCCTGTATCTGGGTCAGTGCTGATGAAATCAGAGACTGTTGTTTCACCTTCATTAATTGTCAAAGTAAAGGCGCTGTTGTTAAGGGTTAAGTTGGTCGGGGCTTGGTTAGGCATCGTTTTTAGATCCTGGTGATAAAATTGGTAGAATAGAAACAACTAAAATACCTTATTATAATATCACTTTTTTAGTGACACTAAAGAGTATAACATAATGCTAATTTAAAAAAAGTTAAGCCTAGGTTAAACCTAGGTTAAGCCTAGGTTAAGCCTAGGTTAAGCCGAAATTGGCGTTAATACTGTCCGTTCGTTGATTTTGAGATCCAAAGGAGAATTAAAGCCTTAATGTAAAAGGAAACCAGTTTTTAAGTAACCCGTTAATTATCAGTAAAATATAGGAATCTGGTTTGATTCTGTGAACTTACTTGTGTGGTCAGGGAACAGGGAACTCTTAACTGGAAGAAAGACAGAATTGATACCTACTGAGTCTTGTATGGCTACGCCACGCAAGCTATCAAAAATCAAATATTATTCCTATATATGATCGTTATATTCTCAAGCCAAAAAGCGATCGCTTCCAGTAAAATCATGGAAAGTGAGCAAAAAAAGCGAGGAAGTCCAACTTCCCCGCATTAGTATAATCAATCAACTAAGTTATTGTTTGTGAAAAATCCGAGTCTAAGTAATAAGCCCAGATTAAGCAGTAATAATGAAATCACTAGCGACCAAAGTAGGAGCACCAACGATAGCTGCAAACTGAGCACCAGTACCAAGACCAGCAGCAGCACCATTTTGGTTATAGAAGAGGCTACCGCTACCTGTACCTGTACCTGAGACATAAACAATTTGAGCGCTGCTTGTTGCTGCACTAGCCACATTTGCAACAACTGCAAAGTTTGAGGCCACAGTAAATCCGGCACCAGCAACACTGGTTAAAGCCGTAAATACTGCCTTGCTCAAAACTATCTTGTCACCGGCACTAAAGTCAGCGATGTTGTCTAAACCATTACCAGTTGCAGCGGCACTGAAAGCTGCGGTGCCATTGAATACGAACTGGTCATTACCAGCACCACCAACTAAGCTGTCAGTACCCAAACCACCAACAAGGGTGTCATTACCAGCACCACCATTAAGGGTGTCGTTACCAGCACCACCATTAAGGGTGTTATTACGACTATTACCTATGATAATGTTATCACGTGCATTCCCTGTGCCATTAATCGCATTTGTTCCTGTCAGAGTCAGGTTTTCGGTGTTGGATAAAGTGGCAATAGTGAAAGTGACATTAGATTGAATGGTATCTGTACCTCCATTAGCAAGTTCCGTAATGGTGTCAGTGGTGCTATCTACAATGTAAGTATCATCTCCTAAACCACCAATCAAGGTATCAGTACCTAAACCACCATCAAGGGTGTCGTTACCAGCAAAGCCACTAAGGCGGTTATTACTACTGTTACCGATGAGGTTATTATCGAACTCACTGACATCAATAATTTGCACTCCTGTGGCCTCATCAGCTACATAGGCACTGAGTCCTACCAATTCAACACCTCTAGCAGTTCCAGGAGTGTCATAGGTAGACACAAGAGTGGGGTTGCTAGGATTGCTGATATCGAAGATTTGCAGTCCTGTCGGACCATCACCCACATAAGCATACCGTCCTACTACTTGAGCGCTCCGAGCAGTTCCAGGAGTATCATAGGTGCCAACGAGTGTGGGGTTGCTAGGATTGCTAACATTAATGATTTGCAGTCCTTTGTCGTTATCTGCTACGTAAGCTAAGTTACCTATTAGCTGAACACTATTAGCAGCACCAGGGGTATCATAAGTCCCTCTGAGAATAGGGTTACTGGAGTTGCTAATGTCGAGGATTATTAACCCAGTAGCAAAATCAGCCACGTAAGCTAAATTATCTATTACCTGGACACCTCTCGCAGAGCCGGGAGTATCATAAGTACCCTTGAGAACAGGGTTACTGGGGTTGCTAATGTCGAGGATTATTAATCCGGTAGTATCATCAACTATGTAAGCTAAGTTACCTACTACTTGAACACGGTAAGCAAGTCCAGGAGTGTCATAAGTACCTCTGAGAGTAGGAGCTGCAGGATTACTGACATCAATAATTTGTAGCCCTGAAGCCTGATCAGCTACGTAAGCTAAGTTGCCTACTACCTGAATACCCCTGGCATTTCCAGGAGTATCATAACTGCCTATGAGAGTAGGAGCGGCAGGATTAGTGATATTGAGAATTTGTAATCCTGAATCAAAATCAGCTACGTAGGCTAAGTTGCCTACCACTTGGACACGGTAAGCACCACCTGGAGTGTCATAAGCACCTGTCAAACTAGGCATAAATCCCTCACTATTCACAGTTAAAGTGTCTGTAAAAAATGTCTGTAGAAAATCAAAGTTGCTTTGGACTGGAAGATATTTATACCAGTTCAAATTAAACTCCTGTTTGTCAGTCGGTATTTAGTACAATTTAATGAAAGTATTTCATAGATTTTCTGAAAAAGCAAGTCTTTTCTCTAAAATTTTTTCTATACCTATATAGTTCTAGCAATCAGTAGAACATCAATTAATCATCAAACACTTTCTAAAATCAAGTTTTCACCCAAGTTAATGGGGGTAAATTCTGCCATATTTTCTAGTTAGAGAAAAATATAAGTTGCAATAAAAAAGCGATCGCTTTCCATAATGTTACGGAAAGTAATCGCTGATTCTGAATTTAGAAATTCTTAGTCATACCGACAATATATCTTGACCAATAACTACTAGCTAAATCAACTTGTATACCATTCTGGGGTCAGCTTATCTGCATCAGCGACAGGAGTTTCAGTAGCTAAAGTTCCATCCATAGTCCAGATTTTATCAGCGGATGTTTGTTGATCACGCCAGTAAATATCAGTCTTACCATCACCGTTGAAATCACCCAGAGATGCTGTCAAACCAGGGGTATTGCTAGGTAAGAAAGCTTCAGAACTGATGGTTGTACCATCCATCAACCAAGCAGTATTTGCACCAGTAGAGGCATTATGCCAGAAGATATCAGTTTTACCATCACCATTGAAATCACCAATTTTCGCAGTCCAATCTGTACTCAGTGTGCTGACAACACCTTCAGTCACAAAAACGCCATTCATCGTCCAAATCTTATTTTCCCCTGTTTGGGAGTTGCGCCACAAAATATCAGTTTTGAAGTCACCGTTAAAATCACCAAGAGTAGAAGTCCAGGAACCATCTTGAGCTTGGAGGTCATACTTGGTAGTTTGGCTACCATCCATAAACCAGACACTATTTTCACCAGTGGTAGTATTACGCCAGAATATGTCACTCTTACCATTACCATCAAAATCAACAATGGTTGCGGTTAATCCTGGCCCCGTAGTTTCTAAGACATTGGCGCTAATTACCTTTATACCATCCATTTGCCAAATGGCATTTTCACCAGTAGTTGCATTATTCCAGAAAATATCAGTTTTGCGATCGCCATTGAAATCGCCAATATTAGCAGTCCAACCTGGATCAACTCGATCTAAAGTCAAGTAATTAGCGACTCTTGTACCATCCATTAGCACAATCAAATTATCACCTGTTGTCTTATTGCGTAATAAGAAATCGGTCTTATTATCACCATTAAAATCAGCAAGTTTGTAGTCATAAGCTGTTAGATCATATTTACCTAAAGAACCCTGTTCTAAAACTTGTGTTCCGTTCATCAAGCGCACCAAAATTTCACCAGTTTGGACGTTAACCCAAAGTTTATCTGTTTTACCATCACCATTAAAATCAGGAACAATGGCTGCACTGGTTAAATAAGGATTAGGATTGGGGTTAGCACTCCCACCAATGGGGATTTGAGCTAATGGATTTGTTGGTACTGGTACTAATGGATCTGCTAATGGAGAAACAGAAGAACTTCTAATAAAAGATGAAGGTTTTAAATCTTCAAAGCTTGATGCTTGCTCAATTATATCTTGAGCTTGTAACCCGTAATTTCTTGTATCTAAAGATAATTGATCAGGCATGATGTGTTTTTATGAGTAATTAATATCTATTTTTGATTTGCTTTTGATAAAGATTCTGTAAACAGTAAACATCTGGTTAATTATTTTTATTAAATGTCAGTATTTATAGACATTTCCATCATGTTTATAAATAGGAAATTTTCCAAATCAAAAGTAATATCTAAACAATCAAAAAATATTTTATATTTTATTTATTCAAGTCATGATTTAAAAATAAAATCCTGTTTTCTTGACATCGAGATCCCGAATCATATATGTATTGCTTTTATTGCTTTTGTTCCTTTGCGTCTTGGTAAGCATAAAACTCCACCTCCGTGTCCTCTGTGTCCTCTGTGGTTCGTCCAAAAAAAAGATTGGTGAACACAAATCAAGAGAAAATTAGCTATTATAAGTAGAATTAGCAATTTTCTCGACCACATTCTCAGTAGTCTTTAATTGTTAAAGCTAAAAACAACACTATTAATAAATTAGCTATGCAAACAGAATATCAGCAACGTCGTCAGGATTTAATAGCGAAAATAGGCAGTAGTACAGCGATTTTCACAAGTGCGCCCACAGCAGTCATGCACAATGACGTTGAGTATGTTTACCGTCAAGATAGTGATTTCTTTTACATAACTGGGTTTAATGAAGCGCAAGCAGTAGCAGTATTAGCACCTCATCACCCAGAGCATCGCTTTATATTATTTGTGCAACCCAAAGATCCAGAAAAGGAAGTTTGGACTGGTTATCGTTGTGGAGTAGAGGGAGCAAAAGAATTGTATGGTGCAGATATAGCTTACCCCATTGCAGAGTTAGATGAGAAGTTACCGCAATATTTAGAAAAAGCAGACTGCATCTATTATCATTTGGGACGCGATCGCAATTTTAATGATAGAATCATCCAACATTACCAAAGTTTACTGCGAACCTACCCTAAACGAGGTACAGGACCAATTGCGATCGCAGATCCTAGTATTCTCCTGCACAATATGAGACTCTATAAAAGCAAAACAGAATTAGACCTTATCCGTCAAGCTGTAGAAATTGCGGTAGAAGCTCATAATTATGCTTTACAAAGCACTAAACCGGGACGTTATGAATATGAAATTCAAGCCGAAATAGAGCATCTTTTCCGGTTACGGGGGGGAATGGGTCCTGCTTATCCTTCCATTGTTGCTGCTGGTGCGAATGCTTGCGTACTGCATTACATTGAAAATAACTGTCAAATACAAGAAAATGATTTACTATTGATTGATGCTGGTTGCGCTTACGGTTATTACAATTCAGATATTACCCGCACATTTCCCGTTAGTGGTAAATTCACACCGGAACAAAAAGCATTATATGAAATTGTATTAGCAGCACAAAAACAAGCGATAGCAGAAGTAAAACCAGGTAATTCTTTCTATGCACCTCATAATGCAGCGGTGCGGATATTAACAGAGGGATTAGTGGAACTGGGTTTACTCAAAGGGGAAATTGATAAATTAATAGAGGAGGAAAAATATAAAGCCTTTTATATGCACCGTACCAGTCATTGGTTAGGCTTAGATGTGCATGATGTGGGACTTTATCAACATGGAGAAAACCCGCAAATTTTACAACCTGGCCAAGTGCTGACAATAGAACCGGGACTGTATATAGTCCCTAACACCAAACCAGCAGAAGGGCAACCGGAAATTGACCCCCGTTGGCTAGGAATTGGGATCAGAATTGAAGATGATGTCTTAGTTACTTCTGAGGGAAATGAAGTATTAACAGCCAAAGTTCCCAAGGAAATTAAGGATTTAGAAAGATAGAATCAAGACATACTTACTAGTAATTTGTGTTTTTTGGAATACAATTTTACGTAATAATGCTGTGCGTCAGACTGCATAAATCCTGCAAATAAACAGATTGTTGATATCTGACGCACCCTACTAATGTACCAGTTGCGTAAGTCCTGTAACTACCACCATACAAAAATACTGTTAAAAAGTCCCAAACAGATTATCATAGAAGTTTGAGGCTTGATGAAAAAGGTGATAGTTACTTATGAGTACCAACAATCTAGCCATTGTGAACTGGAAACCCCATAACCGACATACAGATTTAATATTTGATGATCATAAACCATTGAGATCCAATCGTCACCGAATTGCGATGAATGTCCTCATTCGTTCATTACAGCAGCTTTGGTCTGAGTGCAATGATTATTTTACTCAGGGTAATATGTTTATTTACTACAGCATTAGCCAGGTTAAAAACCGTAATTTTCGCGGTTCTGACTTCTTTGCTGTTCTCAATGTTGATAGTAGTAATTCTCAAGCAGATTGGGTGGTTTGGAAAGAAAATTGTCCTTATCTTGATATGATTGTGGAATTAATGTCAAGGTCTACAGCAGAAATAGATAGTATCAAAAAATACCTTAAAAATCAGATTTTCCGCACCTCAGATTATTTTGTTTACAACCCCTTTGACCCTAATTCTTTACAAGGATGGCATCTAGATGATAACCAAGAATATCGGTCTTTAACACCTAATGAAAATGCTTGGTTTTGGTGTAGACATTTAGGCTTATGGTTAGGAACTTGGGAAGGAACTATAAATAGGGAAACTGCGACTTGGTTGCGCTTTTATGATATTTCTGGTAATTTAGTTTTGTTACCAGAGGAGGCTAACAAAGCACAAGTAGAAAAGGTTAAAGCAGAAGCAGAGAAGTTTAAAATTCAAGCGGAAAATGCTAAAGCTAAAGCAGCGAAATTAGCCGCGAGATTAAGGGAATTGGGGGAAAACCCAGATATGTTGTAATTTATTTTGTTTTGTCTGGGTTAAATGTAGGTTGGGTTTTCTAGGGTCAGCCTACATTGACACACATTCTGTATCTCTTGTCTGTCCCCGTGGCGTAGCACCTATCACCTATCACCTATCACCTGTTACCTAACTGGAAGCACTAGTATAAAAACGGAGAGCAAATCGCCAAAACTGAGTAGAAAGGAAAAATAATACAAAGGCTAATAATCCCGCACCTAGCAACCAAGTAAATTCAATTTCTCCTAACATGGATTGGGCGGGGATAGTAGTTAAAAAAGACACTGGTAATATAAAGGTAAAGAAAAAGCGATAAACGGCAGGATAGCCAGTAATTGGATATCTTCCTGCTTCTAAAAGCCCTTTTAATACTTCTGTAATATTGTATATTTTAACAAACCAAATGCTGGTTGCTCCCAGTATAAACCACAAACTGTAAAGAATAACTAAACCGCAAAATAATGGCCAGAGGGTAAATAGATATCTGTCAATTCCTAAGCTAAGTTTAGTACCAGCGTAGCCAATTATCAGTAAACCAAAGATTAAATCTGGTATTCCCCAGGGGGAAAGGGTGTGGCAAGATAACCAAAACTGACTACGAATAGGTTTTAATAACACAAAGTCTAAAGTCCCTTCCTGGACATGGCGCACAATGCGATTTAAATTGGGAGATAGAAAGGTAGCACTAAAGCCTTGTAATAAGGTGAAAATTCCTAAAACTATTAAGGCCGCTTCCCAAGACCAGCCTGTAAAAGTGTAACCTGTGCGGTAAAATAGAAACAAACCAAAGATACTACCGAGTAAATTTCCTAAACTACTGAAAGCAGCAATGATAAAATTAACACGATACTCCATTTCCGTAGCGATCGCCGCAGTCCAAAATAATCTCAGCACTTTTAAATATCTTTGCATTTTTCGCCTTGACCCTAATATCCATTAAACATAAATTAAACATAAAATAAACATAAAATAAACATAAAATAAATTTAATATTATTTTTTATTTCTATAAATTTATAACCGTTAAAATGTTGAGTACAATTTCTTAAATAAGTGGGATTTTATGCACTTTGATTTACCAGAATTAGTTAAATCACTTGGTTACTTTGGAGTATGGGGAATTATCTTTGCTGAATCTGGTTTATTGATTGGTTTTTTTCTGCCTGGTGATAGTTTATTATTTACGGCAGGATTTATCGCTTCTCAAAACTTACTGAATATTTGGGTACTGATTTTCGGTGCGTTTGTTTGTGCGGTATTAGGTGATAATATCGGGTATTTTACTGGGCATAAATTTGGCAGAAAATTATTTGATCAAGAAGATTCTTGGTTATTCCATAAAAAGCACGTTGTCAAAACCCAAGATTTTTACGAAAAGCATGGTAAGAAAACAATTATCCTAGCAAGATTTGTGCCAATTGTCAGGACTTTTGCCCCAATTGTCGCAGGAATCGGAGCTATGCACTATCGTTCTTTTATGTCTTACAATTTATTTGGTGGTTTTGTATGGACTTTTGGCATTACTTTGTTAGGTTTCTTCTTGGGAAAAACTCTACCAGCGGAACAATTAGATAAGTATCTATTACCAATAATTGGCTTAATTGTTGTTGTTTCTTTATTACCTTCAATTATTCATGTAATTAAGGAAAATAGAGCTAATAAAGGATAACAGGACTGACGCAACTGGTACAAGGGACTCCTAGGGAGCGCTTCGCTATCCCTACAGAAGGAAGCCGGTCATTTTAAATCAGACCAAAAACCATCCTACATTACACGCAAACCTAAAATCATCAAATCCCGTTCTACACCGTCCAAATCAGCAATTTTCGGTAGATTTCCCCAAGCTTGAAACCCAAACCAGGCAAATAACTTTAAACTAGGTTGATTATGGGCGAAAATAAAACCAACTAAAGTTTTTAAACCTAGACTGGGACTTTCCGTAATTGCTTTCTCTAAAAGTTGTTTTCCTAAACCCCGTCCTTGGAATTTTGGGGAAATGTAAATACTGATTTCCGCTGTGGAATAATAGGCTGGTCTACCGTAGAATGATTGGAAACTCAACCATCCAGTAATTACCCCCTCCGTTTCAATTACCCATAGGGGACGTTGGGAGGGGACTCGTCCTTTAAACCAAGCGAGACGACTTTCCACAGATACAGGTTCTAAATCAGCAGTAGCCATACGGCTAGGGACGGCAGCATTGTAAATGGCTACAATAGCGGGTAAGTCGGTTTCTGTGGCATTGCGGATGATCATCGCTGATATTGGGGGTGCAAATTTTTGATAAAATCAAATAGATATTTCCAAATCATACAGCTTTCAGAGGACAATGCCCGATAGTTTTTTCTAAAACCTTTTTAAAACCGGACTTTGTACAATTCAAATAATTCTCCTAATTGCTGTTTAACAATCTTACCACCCCCAGCTTTAATTATTTTTTCCCATTCTGAAATCGGTTCGAGAAACACCTCCGCACCTAAATAGGTTTCCAGTACGGCCCAGTCTTCTGCTAGGGGTTGTTCAGAATTGAGAAGATCAAAAACAAAATTTCCTCCTGGTTTTAATACTCGTTTGACTTCTATTAATACAGCTTGCCAATATTCTAAAGGAAAATAGCAACTAAATCCTGTGGCAATTACTAAATCAAATTGATCTTCTGGATAATTCAAATGGTGTGCCGGTCCTAATTCTACACCTTTAAACAGTTTAGAATTTAATTGTGAACCACGGGAATTAAGAGTATCTTTGGCTATATTACTAATTTCTTGTCCATAAAAGAATCCTTGCCAATCTCGCCAAGGATAGATTAAAAAGCTGAAACCGCAACCAATATCTAAACAATGTTGATTTTTTTGAGGTTGGGCAATTTCCCAAAATGGTGAAACTATTCTATCATTTAATCTGCCATTAATCCATTCCTGAAATATTGGCATTGCTTCTATTTCTTCGGGTAATGCAAATTTTTGATTTTGATATTGGCGATTAAAACGATATGCTATTTGTCCTATTCTCTCTTGCCATTTATCAGAAGAATAGTTATTGGTTTTATAAGTATTAGCCGGTGAATTTTTAGACATTTATTACTTTGATAATTGGTAATTTTCTTGCTCCTAACTCCTTTAAGCTTTTGCTAGTAAAGGTGCCGCAGCTAGGAGGGTTTGGGTATAAGGGTGTTGAGGATGAGCAAAAATTTGTTTAGTCTGTCCTATTTCTACTATTTTACCACTATTCATGACGGCAATGCGATCGCACAAAAACCGTGCTAACCATAAATCATGGGTAATAAACAAGTAAGTTAAATCAAATTCTGCTTTTAATTGTAACATCAAGTCGAGGACTTGGGTTTGTACACTCGCATCTAACATACTCACCGGTTCATCACATATTATCAGTTTTGGACGAGTAATTAAAGCCCGGGCTATGGCTACCCGTTGTTGTTGTCCCCCAGATAAATCAGCAGGATAACGGTGATAATATAATTCTGCTGGGGTTAAACCAACTTTTTCTAACATCCATAATACCTGTTCTTTGGCTTTTTCAGCATTAGCTAAGTTATGAATTAATAAAGGATCTGTGATACTTTGTCCTACGGTCATGGCTGGATTTAAACAAGCATGAGGATCTTGAAATATCATTTGGATTTGTCTCCGAGAAGAACGGATTTCTTGACGGGATAACCTAGTTAATTCCTGTCCTAAAAATTCTACTTTTCCTGATGTGGGACTGATCAATTGTAAGATTGTTCTCGAAAGTGTACTTTTCCCACAACCAGACTCTCCTACTAATCCTAAAATCTCCCCAGAATACAATTCTAAGTTAATTCCATCTACCGCTTTAACTGTTTGACCTTCTCCTTTAAATATTCTTTCAATAAAATTCGGTTCTATGGTATAATGTTGTTTGAGTTCGGTAATTTTTAAAATAGGATTTTCTTGGTTGACTCTTCCCTTTTCCCCGTTCTCTTTTCCCTCTTCCTGTTGAATATGTAACGCTGCTTTTAATAAGGATTGAGTATATTTGTGTTCAGGGTGAGCAAATACAGTTTCCGTTTTCCCCATTTCCACTATTTTACCCTGATACATCACCCCAAGGCGATCGCAATATTCCCCCACCATGGCTAAATCATGGGAAATTAACAATAATCCCATATTTTCTTCTCCACATAATCGCGTTAATTCTTGGAGAATTTGAGCAGAAACAGTCACATCTAAACTAGTTGTTGGTTCGTCCGCAATAATTAATTTAGGACTCAATAACAAAGCTAACGCAATGGCTACCCGTTGACGCATTCCTCCGCTAAATTCATGGGGGTACTGATGCCAACGATTAGCAGGAATTTTCACCTTATCTAAAGTCGCTAAAGCCCTTTCCTTCGCTTGCTGTTTGGATAATTCTGGTGCATGAGCCTGTAAAGTTTCAATACAATGATTCCCAATAGTCATTAATGGATCTAATCGCGTCATGGGATCTTGGAAAATCAAGGCTACGGCTTCACCCCGAAACTTTTGCATCTGCATTGGTGTTAAATTAAGTACAGATTCTCCCTGAAATTTTACTAATCCTTCCACACGACTGGAGGCTGGTAATAAACGCATAATTGCTCTACCGATAGTTGATTTACCACAACCAGACTCTCCCACCAATCCCATGCTTTCACCAGATTGGAGAATAAAAGATACATCATCAACAGCCCAGTTTTCTCCTTCTCCACTGCGTTGAGGATAGGCTACACGCAGATTTTCCACAACAAATAAAGCTTCACTCATAATTCAGACTTTTTATAAACGTATTAATTTTAACTTTTTTCACAAGTATATTCTGTATACAGTTCAATGAATTACGGCTGTTCACCAAATTTTAGACTTGATATACCCGTCATATACTGTAATGATTTTAGTTATAATGTAATATTAAGAATCATAAATATTCTTTGCTAATTTAACATAGCAGGGATGTTTATAATTGATACCTTTTGATTTTAGCATTTTGTATGAGTAATGATAAATTAGCTATGAACTGGCAACAACTCACCTCACCAGATGTAATTGGTGATACAGACTCCAATTTATTTGGGGAAATTCTGCAAGAAACCTTTGCTTTAACCCGTCGTCTGTTTATTCAACTGCAACGACGACCTTCCAGCCTGATAGCAGGGATTATTCAGCCGGTAATGTGGTTAGTTTTATTTGGGGCGTTATTCCAAAATGCCCCCAAAGGTTTATTTGGTAGTACGTCAAATTACGGGCAATTTCTCGCAGCAGGTGTAATAGTATTTACCGCTTTCGCCGGGGCTTTAAATGCCGGTTTACCCGTCATGTTTGACAGAGAATTTGGCTTTTTAAATCGCTTACTGGTTGCACCCTTAGGCTCACGCTTTTCAATTGTGTTTGCATCTGCTATCTTTATTATTAGCCAAAGCTTACTACAAGCGGCGGTAATTGTGGCAGCAGCGGCATTTTTAGGGGCTGGTTTACCTGATTTTACCGGATTATGTGCGATCGCTCTGATTGTCTTTTTACTGGCCTTGGGTGTCACCGCTATTTCTCTGGGTTTGGCCTTTGCATTACCGGGACACATTGAACTGATAGCCGTAATTTTTGTTACTAATCTTCCCTTATTATTTGCCAGTACAGCCTTAGCCCCTTTATCCTTTATGCCCGGTTGGTTGCAGGTTATTGCTACCCTCAACCCTCTTAGCTACGCCATTGAACCGATTCGCTACTTATATTTACATAGCAGTTGGGGATTAAATAATATAGTCATGCAAGCCTTCTGGGGTGATGTTACCTTTGGGTCCGCATTATTAGTCTTACTAGGTTTTGCCCTCTTTGCTTTACTTAGTATTCAATCCCAAATACGTCGAAGCCTTGCTTAATCCAAAAAGCAAAATTAGGAGGGGAAAATCCATGAAAAGATCATTTTTAGCAATTCACAAAATTATTGCCATCACCATTGCCAGTATTAGTGCTGCTATAGTCACCTTAGGACCTGCCTTAGCTGATACTAACCAACCCTTTAGCAGTTTGGAAAGTGATCGCAATAGTAACCCTTTATCTGGTAATAGCTCAGATTTTAATATGTTCAACCTGATTCATCAAGCACAAATGGGGACTATCCAATGGAACGCTGAAGAACAGAATCAACAATTAGATCAAGCAGCAACAGCATTTAAAGCAGCACAACAGAAACGGCTTCAGAGTCAACCAATACAAAACCCAAGTGCATCAGAATTGCTTTTAAAAACCCTACCATCATCAGGCAAATAAAACCTGAAGCCGGAAAAAATCCTCATCAACCTCCTAACTCTGTGTCCTCTGTGCCTCTGTGGTTAGATCATAAATTACCTTTTACCCAAGAGACACAGAACCCAGAGGAAAAAAACTCAATGCTGATAATTACCCAAGTTTTGCTAAGACATCACTAGCGTGGGTAGAAGTGTTAACAGCAGCATCAACATCAATAATTTTGCCATTACCATCAATGATGTAAGTAACACGCTTGGCATAACCACCACCATCAACATCATAAGCTGTAATGATGCTTTTATCGGTATCAGCCAATAAAGGGAAATTTAGACTATACTTCTGGGTGAAAGCTTGATGACCAGCTTCATCATCAGCACTCACACCTAACACCACGATACCTTTGCTTATATATTCTGATTGAGCATCGCGGAAACTGCAAGCTTGTTTAGTGCAGCCTGGTGTGTCATCTTTGGGATAAAAGTAGAGAACCACTGTTTTACCAGCAAAATCAGACAATGAAACTGTGTTACCGTTAGTATCTTTAGTGGTAAATGCAGGTGCGTCTGTACCAACTGCTAGAGGCATAATTCACCTTATCCTGTTTAAGAAATATTCATGCAATCAAGATTTTACAATAATTTACAATATTTAAATAACCTATTTAAATAACCTGATTATCCAATATGTTCCTCCAGAAGTATTTATTTTCAAAGCCTTGACAAAAAGCCCAATTTAGAGTAATAAAAAATGTCTGCTGTGGATTCTCCAAACCTCAAACCCCTAGTTTATACTAAGGAAGCACTAAAAAGAGCCGAGCGATCGCTAATTTGTTCGCCCTTCAACCTGAATTTATTTGTCGCCATGACTAGTCAAAGCATCCAATTGGGTGCTATAGCAATGGATAAAGGAGTTAAGCAAAATTACACCAACCGCCCATTATCAGAATTAAGCTGTGAAAACGCCTTAGCCTGGTTAATTGATGTAGGCGTATTGCGACGAGAAGTTGACGGCCAGGGAATTACAGACAGTTTTCGCCTAACGCCCCTTGGTCATCAATTAATCGGCAAGTTAAAAAATCACAATCTTCCTCATGCTACACTGAGCGATCGCTTGAATGATTTTATCACCCGTTGGTTACGCTTACCCTTTTAACTAACTTAATTGTGGTTAAAACTCTTGTATGGTAGGCATCCTGGCTACCATACTTATACAACTTCAAAAAATAACAGTTTATTCACTGATACACTACTGAATCTAAACATACTAAATACTAGTTAAAAATGAAATCAATTATGGTAGTGGGAACAACATCCCACGCGGGAAAATCACTGATAACCACAGCTATTTGTCGGATTCTTTCCCGGCGCGGGTTGCGAGTAGCCCCTTTTAAAGGTCAAAATATGGCTTTAAATGCCTATGTTACGGCCAATGGAGGAGAAATTGGTTATGCCCAAGCGGTACAGGCCTGGGCTGCGGGAGTAGCACCCCTAGTAGAAATGAATCCAATTTTGCTCAAACCTCAAGGGAATATGACATCCCAAATCATTCTCAAAGGTAAATCCATAGGTACAGTCAGCGCCACAGACTACTATGAACAATATTTTGAACTCGGTTGGCAGACTGTTCAAGAATGTCTACAATACCTATCAACAGATTTTGAATGCTTAGTTTGTGAAGGTGCGGGTAGTCCTGCAGAAATTAATCTCAAACATCGGGATTTAACTAATATGCGGGTTGCTAAACACTTAAATGCACCTACATTATTAGTAGTAGATATTGACAGAGGTGGAGCTTTTGCTCATGTGGTGGGAACATTAGAACTATTAGACCCAGACGAACGCGCCCTAATTAAAGGTGTAGTTATTAACAAATTTCGGGGACAAAGATCAATTCTCGAACCCGGAATTAAATGGTTAGAAGCACGGACAGGTATACCTGTTGTCGGTGTAGTTCCCTATTTAGAACAGGTTTTCCCCGCAGAAGACTCCCTAGATTTATTGGAACGCAAACCCGCAAAAGCTACAACTGAACTGAATATTGCAGTGGTTCGTTTACCCAGAATTGCCAATTTTACCGATTTTGACCCCCTAGAATCAGAACCATCAGTAACAGTAAAATACTTACATCCAAAGCAAGATTTAGGATATCCAGACGCAGTAATTATACCGGGGACAAAAACCACCATTGCTGATTTAATGGTCCTACAAAAAAGCGGTATGGCGCAAGCAATTCAAAATTACGCAGCTTCTGGTGGCACGGTTTTAGGCATTTGTGGCGGTTTCCAAATGCTAGGACAGACTATAGTAGACCCAGAAGGAATAGAAGGACCAGATGGTAAATATCCAGGGGTAAATTTATTACCAATTAAAACAGTAATTACAGGTCAAAAAATTACCCGTCAGCGTCAAGTTACCTCCAATTATCCCCAAGCGGGTTTACCTGTCATAGGCTTTGAAATTCACCAAGGACGTACACGCATAGAAAACCCCGGAGATCAAAAATCCTGTCAACCTCTATTTGATGATGTTAATTTAGGGTTAGTAGATAGTTGTCAATCAGTTTGGGGAACGTATCTGCATGGAATTTTTGATAATGGACCTTGGCGACGCGCTTGGTTAAATCGTCTTCGTCAACAACGGGGTTTAAAATCTTTACCCACAGGTGTAGCTAACTACAAAGAACAGCGAGAACAGCTTTTGGACTCTTTAGCGAATCACATCGAAGAACATTTAGATTTAACACCGTTTATATAAATCAAATAATCAGGGAACAGGTGATAGGTGATAGGTGATAGGGAACAGGTGACAGGTGATAGGGAACAGGTGACAGGTGCTACGCCACGGGGACAGGTGACGGGGAACAAAACGCAAAAAACCGCGAAAAATTTGCTTTTCAGGTGTTGACAGAGGATTTTAAATATGTTATCGTGGTCTTGATAAGGAAGAACTATCCTAAATTATTTATAGTAGGGTGTGTTAGCAACAGCGTAACGCACCATTGGTAAAAACTTTAGGTGTAACATAGCGATAGCGAAGCGCTGCTGCAAGCAGTTCGCTACATCATAACTATATAATATAGTAACGCACCATATTAAATCAGGGAACAGGGAACTCTTAACTGGGAACAGGTGACAGGTGACAGCTTTTTGAGTAGGGTGTGTTAGCTGTATTCGTAACGCACCATTGGTAAAAACTTTGTGTGTAACATAGCGATAGCGAAGCGCTGCTGCAAGCAGTTCGCTACATCATAGCTATATAATATAGTAACCCACCATATTAAATCATTGACATCATCAGAAAATCCTCCTCCTCATCCTGTACATCCTTTCATCAGTTGACAGTTGACAGTTGACAGTTGACAGGAAACAAAACGCAAAAAAACCGCGAAAAATTTTATTTTCAGGTGTTGACAAAGGATTTGAAATATGTTATCATCATATTGATAAGGAAGAACTATCTGAAATTAGGTGACAGGTGACAGGGAACAGGGAATAGCTTTTTGAGTAGAGTGTGTTAGCTGTATTCGTAACGCACCATTGGTAAAAACTTTGTGTGTAACATAGCGATAGCGAAGCGCTGCTGCAAGCAGTTCGCTACATCATAGCTATATAATATAGTAACCCACCATATTAAATCATTGACATCATCAGAAAATCCCCCTCCTCATCCTGTACATCCTTTAATCAGTTGACAGTTGACAGTTGACAGTTGACAGGAAACAAAACGCAAAAAAACCGCGAAAAATTTTATTTTCAGGTGTTGACAAAGGATTTGAAATATGTTATCATCATCTTGATAAGGAAGAACTATCTGAAATTAGGTGACAGGTGACAGGGAACAGGGAATAGCTTTTTGAGTAGGGTGTGTTAGCTGTATTCGTAACGCACCATTGGTAAAAACCTTGTGTGTAGGATAGCGATAGCGAAGCGCTGCTGCAAGCAGTTCGCTATATAATATAGTAAGTTCAGCTTGTGCGGGCAAGATGCCCGCACCACAAGAGTTTTATTTTATTATTAATATCTGTACTTGAGGTAAAGGCTTTGGAGGTAGGATAGCGATAGCGAAGCGCTGCTGCAAGCAGTTCGCTATATAATAGCGTAACGCACCATTTTAAATCTTTTTATTTTTTCAATATGTCTATCAAAGTTGGAGATACCGCACCTAATTTTAACCTACCTGCCCAAAATGGCAAAAATGTCAGCCTGGGAGATTTTCGTGGTCAAAAATCCGTTGTCCTCTATTTTTATCCCAAGGATGATACACCAGGATGTACTATAGAGTCTTGCGCTTTTAGAGATCAATATGAAGTGTTTCAAGCTGCGGGTGCTGAAGTTATCGGTGTGAGTGGTGACTCTAGCAACTCTCACAAAAACTTTGCCAATAAATACAATTTACCTTTTACACTTTTAAGTGATCAAGGTGATAAAGTACGAAAACAATACGGTGCAACCACCGCTTTTGGTCTCATTCCTGGACGAGTCACATACCTGATTGACAAAAATGGTATTGTTCAATATGTATTTGATTCCATGTTCAACTTTAAAGGCCACGTTGAAGAAGCATTAAAAACTCTCCAACAGTTGCCAGCTTGAGATACTTTACAACAATCTCCTTTGCATAAACAACATGGCGGAGACGTTTCATGAAACGTCTCTACCCATGAATAATTTAATCAGACTCTATTTAGAGTGCGACTTTTCTGCAACCCCAATATTGGCGTTAGCTGATTTGCCATTTCTGCCGTTAGCATGACCGTTATTGCGAGGTTGAATTACCCCATAACCGCCGTGGTTACGTTCATAAATAACATTAATCTCGCCTGTTTCCGCATTATGGAACATATAAAAGTCATGTCCCACCATTTGCAGTTGTTCCTGGGCTTCTCCCACTGTCATGGGAGGCATGGAGAAGTATTTGGTGCGAACCACCTCTTGGGGTAATTCTGGGGTGCGATCGCCTATTAAATCCGCTGCAACGCTCTCTGGCGCTACTGCTTCGTTAGTTGATATAGGTTGGGTTTTATGATCCTGTCTTTTTTCTTTATATTTCCGCAATTGCCGGGCAATTTTGTCTGCAACTAGGTCAATACTTGCGTATAAGCTTTCGCTGCTTTCTTCCGCCCGGATAATGCTACCATTAGCATAAATAGTTACTTCCGCCGCTTGTTTTGTACTAATGCGGGGATTGCGAGCCACGCTCAAATGGACATCCACTTCATTGGTGATGTTCTGAAAGTGATTAACCGCCTTTTCAATTTTTTGATGCACATATTCCCGGATTGCATCAGTGATTTCAATGTTTTTACCGTGGATGACAAGTTTCATGTAAACTCTCCCGCTCAATATTATATGTGATGTTTTTGGGTAGGAATAGAGATTGCGCTAATGTCTATCACTGCTACCGACACAAGTAACCTATTTTTAAAACACTGCTCTGTTCCCCATGTTTCTCCCATCTTCAAGTTTGCGCTATTCATCGTCTTAATTTTAGTTTTTATCCTTTACGACGATTCCCAACTGGTTGTTAAGCAATGGGCTGTTCAACCAAAACTATGGAATTAAGCAATTTGAGATCTGGCTTACTACCAACTACTTCTATGTAACTTTAGAAACATAGGAGTACATACTCTTGCTCTCGTCCCTTGGTCTTGTTCCCCATTGTATAGAAAATGTGACCACTTTGGGCGGTTTGATCCTGATTGATGCAAATCAATTCTGGGAACATCATCAGTCAGCGTCATTGGTTTCTCTTGTCTAGGCTTGATACTTCTGGCAAATTCCTCCCAACACCATTGAGGTTATATATTCAAACTAGCACTTTATTGGTTGTAAAGTATTTTTCCTTGACGTTACTTTAAAATCCTTTGCATACCTTGACATTTGTTCTCGATATTTTCGGTCAAGTGAGCGCTATATATGTCCAGTAAGGCAGTTAATCTTTTTATTTCTCCCGTTCCCTGATGATTGATAACACTCAATTTCCACCGTACCGTTGTTTACTATATAATCCTGGTTTAATACCATACATAACTGCTCATCAGTGGCAGCGATCGCTAGTTACTGAGCGTATTCACAACCCAGAATTAGATGATGTACTGATTTTACTGGAACATCCCCCTGTTTATACTTTGGGGACCGGATCAAACCCAGAATTTATTAAATTTAATCTTGACAAATGTAACTATGATGTGTATCGCATTGAAAGAGGTGGTGAGGTTACCTATCATTGTCCGGGACAATTAGTCGCTTATCCAATTTTAAACTTACGCCGTTATCGTCAAGATTTGCATTGGTACTTACGCCAATTAGAGGAGGTATTAATTCGCGTTTTAGCACATTATGATTTGCCTGGGGAACGTATCGCTGGTTTTACTGGTGTTTGGTTAGAAGGATACAAAGTTGCTGCTATAGGTATTAAAGTTAGTAAATGGATTACTATGCACGGTTTTTCCTTAAATGTTTGTCCCGACATGACAGGATTTAATCACATTGTCCCCTGTGGGATTGTGGATAAACCAGTCCGTAGTTTAGCCGCATGGATTCCTGATCTTACTTGTCATCAAGTGTCCTCTGTAGTCAGTCAGTGTTTTAGTGAAGTATTTAATGTCAAATTAGTTGCAGCTAAATCAGAAAAATTAGGGAATAGGGAATAGATAAAAGTCTTTTGCTGTATATTATTCAAGTCTATACTAATTTATTTAACGTGCAAATTATACTCTAGAGGAGAAAATGGTAAAATTTGATTTTGGTCGTTTATGTGTGCTGATGAGCTTAATTTGTGGTTTATTAGTTGGTTGTGGTGGAAACATACCTCGAAATCAAATTATCCGAGTAGCTACTGAACCTACATTTCCACCTTTTGAGTTTCAGGGTAAAGACGGAGAATTAGCAGGTTTTTCGATTGACTTAATGAAAGCTATAGCTACTGCGGCTCATTTCCAAGTAGAATTTCAGAGTTTACCTTTTGATGGCATTATTCCAGCACTGCAAGCTAAAACCGTAGACGGTGCTATTAGTTCCATGACTATCACCCCAGAAAGGGCGAAAACAGTGGCCTTTTCCCGTCCTTATTTTAAAGCAGGTTTAGCGATCGCTGTTCGCAGAGATAATCAAAATATTACAAATTTTCAAAGTCTGCAAAATCACAAAATTGCTGTCCAAATTGGCACAACTGGCGCAAAAAAAGCTGAAACTGTCACAGGTGCGGAAGTTCGCAGTTTTGACTCTGCACCCTTAGCCCTGCAAGAATTGCAAAATGGTAATGTTGATGCAGTTATTAATGATGCACCAGTGACTTTATATGCTATTAACACAGGTAATTTGCAAGGAATTAAAGTTATCCAACAACTACTAACTGAGGAATTTTACGGAATTGCAACAGCTAAAAACTCTCTTTATTTACCTTTGATTAATCAAGGTTTAAGTACAATTTTAGAAAACGGTAAATATCAACAAATTTATCAAAAATGGTTTAAATCCACACCGCCAATATTACCAGAAAGATTACCTAATGCAAATCAGAATCCAAATAAAATTAATTCTTTGATTGTATTTTGGCAATCTTTACCAACTCTATTAACTGGTGCATTAGTAACATTGCAATTAGCATTTATTTCCGGTTTATTCGGTTTAACTAGCGGTTCTTTGATGGGGATAATTCGTCTTTCTACAATTAAACCTTTGGGGTTTTTAGCTAGGGCTTATATAGACTTTTTTCGAGGTACACCGTTATTAGTGCAGATATTTATGATTTACTTTGGTTTACCGGCGATTTTTCAAGAAATCGGTTTTAATTTGACTTTAAATCCCTTTATAGCTGGAGTAGTTGCGTTAAGTTTGAATAGTGCAGCTTACATTGCAGAAATTGTGCGCGGAGGAATTGAATCAATTGAAAATGGACAAACAGAAGCAGCTAAATCATTAGGTTTAAATCCTCTACAAACGATGACTTATGTGATTTTTCCCCAAGCATTTCGGCGCATGATTCCACCTTTAGGAAATGAATTTATTAGTTTATTAAAAGATACGAGTTTAGTCGCAGTCATTGGGTTTGAGGAATTATTTAGAAAAGGACAATTAATTGTTTCTGAAAACTATCGCGCTTTAGAAATTTATGGGGCTGTGGCTGTAATTTACCTGTGTTTAACTTTGATTTCCTCTCAATTTTTTAGTCAGTTAGAAATATGGATGAATCCGAGTAGTAAAAATGTATAAATTTCCATTTAATCACAACAATATAATGATCATGATGAAAATTATACTTGTCTTAACCTGAATAACGCAAAATTATACTTATCTTAAGTTAACATTAACAAATAGATAGACTTCAGTGGTATAATCTGCTAGCAATACGGCATATTACGTAACGGTTAGGGTTTAATAATTAAAGGGATAAATTGAAAAATCAACTCAAATCTGTCCCAATTGGTGACTTAAAGTGCTATATTATAGTCACATTAGTATAGTCACATTTGAAATCAATTAGTGTTTTTCAGTAACCAGTGACTTAATACCTTAATGACCGTATTTTATCAAATTAATTAGGGGCAAATCTATTATGACAACTTTCACGACAACACCGCAACAAGATATCATTGATGCAGGGGATGGAGATAATACTGTTAGTACCGTCTTTGCTGACCTCCAACAAAATGACACTATTAATGGTGGTGATGGTACAGATACCCTAATCATCACCGGGGGAAGTGCTGAGGATACCATAAATATAGATGTCAGTGATATAACTAATCAATTAGACATTGATGGAACAAAAGTAACAGGATTTGAACATTTTGATTTAAGTAACTTTACAGGTGCTGTAACCTTTAAAGGCAGCACTGGTAATGATTGGATTCAAAGTGGTAATGAAGATGATCTTTTAAGTGGTGATAATGGAGATGATTACCTAAACGGTGGTGTAGGAATAGACATTTTAATTGGCGGTAGAGGCAATGACACTTATGTCGTAGATAACTTGGGTGACATCGTTTATGAATCTTTAAATAGCGGTATAGATACGATTCAATCTTCCGTAACTTGGACATTAAAGGCAAACCTGGAAAACTTAATTCTCGTTGGCACAGATATCATTAATGGTACAGGTAACAAACTTCATAATACCCTCACTGGTAATGTAGCAGATAACCAACTCTCTGGTAATGCTGGTAATGACACCATCTTTGGCGGAACAGGTAACGACACCCTGAACGGTGGTGAAGGTAATGACACAGCAGACTACAGCCAAATTGGACAAAGCATAACTTTATCACCAACACAAATCATCACTAAAGGTGGTGGACTGGGAAATGATCAACTTTTTCAAGTAGAGACAATCATCGCTGATGCTAGTGCGGTTAATAATACCATTGATGCATCCACAGATGTAATCTATTATTATCCATATTATCCATATTATGGCTACTATTATGCCTATTCATCTATCAACGTCAATTTACAAACAAAACAATTGACTATCAATAGTGTCGGAACATTCACAGTCACCAATTTTGATCATGTTCAAGGAACAAGTCAAGACGACTCCATTGCTGGTGATACTCAAGACAACCAACTCTCTGGTAATGCTGGTAATGACACCATCTTTGGCGGAACAGGTAACGACACCCTGAACGGTGGTGAAGGTAATGACACAGCAGACTATAGCCAACTTGGACAAAGCATAACTTTATCACCAACAGGAATCATCACTAAAGGTGGTGGACTGGAAAATGATCAACTGATTCAAGTAGAGACAATTATCGCTGATGCTAGTGCGGTTAATAATATCATTGACTTATCTGCATACGTAGGTAGTTATGTCTATACCTATTATGGCTATGTCTATTCATCTATCAGCGTCAATTTGCAAACACAAGAATTGACTATCAATGGTGTAGAAACACTCACTGTCACCAATTTTGATCATGTTCTAGGAACAAGTCAAGAGGACTCCATTGCTGGTGATACCCAAAACAACCAACTCTCTGGTAATGCTGGTAACGATACTCTTGATGGTGGTGATGGTAATGACACTCTTAATGGTGGTGATGGTAGTGATGCCTTAATTGGTGGTACAGGTGATGATATCTACATTGTAGATAGTACCACTGACATCATTACAGAAAATGTTAATGAGGGTACAGATACCATTCAATCTAGCGTTACTTACACTATGGCTACCAATGTTGAAAACCTGACACTGACAGGAACAACAGCAATTAACTGTACAGGTAACGATGTTAATAATATCATCGTTGGTAACAGTGCTAACAATGTCATCATTGGTAATGCTGGTAATGATACCCTTGATGGTGGTGATGGTAGTGATGCCTTAATTGGTGGTACAGGTGATGATATCTACATTGTAGATAGTACCACTGACATCATTACAGAAAATGTTAATGAGGGTACAGATACCATTCAATCTAGCGTTACTTACACTATTGCTACCAATGTTGAAAACCTGACTTTAACAGGAACAGCAGCCATTAACGGTACTGGTAATGCGGGTAATAACATCATCACTGGTAATAGTGGTAATAACACTCTCAACGGTGGTGCGGGTACAGATACCCTAATTGGTAGTTTGGGCAATGATATCTACATTGTTGATAGTGCCACTGACACCATTACGGAAAATGTTAATGAGGGTACAGATACCATTCAATCTAGCGTTACTTACACTATTGCTACCCTAACCAATTTTGAAAACCTGACCCTAACAGGAACAACTGCAATTAACGGTACGGGTAACGCAGCTAATAACGTCATTACTGGTAATAGTGGTAATAACACCCTTAATGGTGGAGCAGGTAACGACACCCTGAACGGTGGTGCTGGTATTGATAGCCTAATTGGTGGTTTGGGTGATGATATCTACATTGTTGATAGTGCCACTGACACCATTACGGAAAATGTTAATGAGGGTACAGATACCATTCAATCTAGCGTTACTTACACTATTGCTACCCTAACCAATTTTGAAAACCTGACCCTAACAGGAACAACTGCAATTAACGGTACGGGTAACGCAGCTAATAACGTCATTACTGGTAATAGTGGTAATAACACCCTTAATGGTGGAGCAGGTAACGACACCCTTGATGGTGGTGCTGGTAAAGATACCTTAAGTGGTGGTTTGGGTGATGATATCTACATTGTAGATATCATCACTGATATCATTACCGAAAATGCTAACGAAGGTACAGATACTATTCAATCTAGTGTTACTTTTACTATTGCTACCTTAACTAACATCGAAAACCTGACACTGATAGGAACAGCAGCAATTAACGGTACTGGTAACGCTGGTAATAACATCATCATTGGTAATAATGCTAATAATGTGATGATTGGTAATGCTGGTAATGATACCCTTGATGGTGGTTCTGGCAATGATACCCTAATTGGTGGTTTGGGTGATGATATCTACATTGTAGATAACACCACTGATATCATTACTGAAAATGCTAACGAAGGTACAGATACTATTCAATCTAGTGTTACTTACACTATTGCTGCTAATGTTGAAAACCTGACTCTGACAGGAACAGCAGCAATTAACGGTACGGGTAACGCTGGTAATAACGTCATCACTGGTAACAGTGCTAATAACACCCTTGACGGTGGTACTGGCAATGATACCCTAATTGGTGGTACAGGTGATGATATCTACATTGTAGATAACACCACTGATATCATTACCGAAAATGCTAACGAAGGTACAGATACTATTCAATCTAGTGTTACTTACACTATTGCTGCTAATGTTGAAAACCTGACTCTGACAGGAACAGCAGCGATTAACGGTACGGGTAACGCTGGTAATAACGTCATCACTGGTAACAGTGCTAATAACACCCTTGACGGTGGTACTGGCAATGATACCCTAATTGGTGGTACAGGTGATGATATCTACATTGTAGATAACACCACTGATACCATTACCGAAAGTGCCAACGAGGGTACAGATACCATTCAATCTAGTGTTACTTACACTATTGTGGCTGCTAACGTGGAAAACCTGACATTAACAGGAACAACAGCCATAAACGGTACGGGTAACGCTGGTAATAACGTCATCACTGGTAACAGTGCTAATAACAGTATTGATGGTGGTACTGGTAATGACATCCTCACCGGAGGAGTTGGAAAAGATACTCTAACTGGAGGGTTAGGAGTGGACCGTTTTGACTACCGCACTTTAGCTGATTCTGTTTTCAGTAACTTTGATATCATTACCGGACTCACTGCTACTACTGGCAATGATTTATTCCTTGTTTCCACTGCCCGCAGCAGATTCTCTAATGCCGGATCTGTGGCAACACTTGATACAAATGGAATTGCAGCTAAGTTAACTACTGCTGCTTTTACAGCTAACTCTGCTGCTCAATTTACCTTTGGTAGTCGTACTTTTGTCGCTATTAATAACGCTACCGCAGGATTTAATGCCACTACAGATGCCATCATTGAGGTGACAGGTTTAACTGGTACTCTGACAGTTAATAACTTTACTACTACTTTAGTGTAGTTTCTGGTATCCTTGAGGTAAACCACTTTGTAGAGACGTTTCATGAAATGTCTCTACATTAGCTTTAGTTTCTCCTGTGATTGATGAGATATGATCAAGATTCAATTATTAATAACCGCACATTAGACAATTTAAATGATTTGATCATGTGGTGCGTTACTAATCGCTAACACACCCTACATACCATAAGTTAACCTATTTGTCAATGGTATATTTGTTCTAATAGTCAAAGTACATGATTTGCTGAATAATTTTTTCCCAATTGACTCTTTCAAACCACTCCTAATTTGTAAAGTTTTGTATATTTTTTCAAAATTGATCTCTGAAACGACTATAAATAAAGACTTTTACAGATCATCTTTTGAGCAGGGTGTAAAATTGACAATAGTAACCCAATTATGAAATTCTCAATAATTCTAGCAAATCGCCGAAAGTATTGCAAGCTCGTTGCTAAATAAAAATTATTCTCAATTAATTGTTAAGAAAATCTCAAGTTGAATTTTCCTAAGTTCTGAATATTAAAAGTATTATAGATTTTATATAAGTTTTAATTATGATTTATTGTGAACTCAGTTATAAGTAGTGATAACGGAAACAATAAACTCAAAACGCACCAGGAAAAGAGGATTTTATAGAGATAATTTAGAATTATATATGTTTAAGCCTTTGTAAAGCGATCGCTTTTAATGATTTACGTGGACTTGATTAGGTTGAAATCCTGAATTTTTTGCTAGTTTGTATAGCCGTGATTTCTAAGCACTCAATCATATTTGACATTTGTTTGAGCAAACCCTACTTATTACAGCAGTTCCCTATCTTATGAAGTACAAATATTAATAATAAAACTCTTGTGGAGCGGCCATCTTGCCTGCACAAACTGTACTTCACTCAAGCTCAACTTGCTGTATGTGTGAGATATTTGTCAATATCACCATTAAATAATTTGATGATCGCATTAACAACTATTTTAATTTTTAAAGGATTATTATCACATAAATCACATAGTTCATATTTTTGTTGTTCTGTCCCCAATAGTTGTTTTGATTGTATCAAAGAAAACGCTACTACTAAAGAACCAAACAACTTCAAAGAACGTACTGAGGATGACCAGTTTTCCA
>NZ_JACJPZ010000028.1:0-63611 GCF_014696335.1 Dolichospermum sp. FACHB-1250 | reverse complement strand
AAGGCGCAGGGGAATAGTAATATTCCTGACCAACCTACGAATACAAAGCGATCGCGCTTTAACCAGTCGTCTAATACGTCAAACCACCCTCTACTGGGGGCGCGTCCAACTGCGATGGTCATTTGACTACAATCCTTGGTTTTTTACTAAAATTGCTACGTTTTTTAAGCTGTGTTCCGGCGATTCTACCAATTTATGGTAACTACCGTAAGAAATTCAACGTTTTTTCCAATCTCAGCAGCCTTTGAGAATGTGAGATTGTGAGAACTGACTACTTAAAAAAGTCATCACTTCTTTAGAATTATGTCATGTTCAGCCACCATTAACCAGTAATCTGGGTTTTGTTAGCTTAATGATTCTTAACTTATCACATTCACCGGGGTTTGCGCTGGATACGGGCAAGAAAATTAAATATTTACTATCTCCAATCCTATCAATATCAGAATTTTAACAATTTGACACAAGTTTTCTCAGAATCAGAAGACAGAAAAAATTCTCCCTTATCCCCCAAAGCCCATAATATCCTTGATAACTTGCAATTAAGACGGCTTGAGTGTCAAACTTGAGAAAGATAGTCCAAGGTAGTTTCATGACGGTATCAACAACGATTAACAAAGGCGAGAACCTTCTCTATCAAAAGGTTCTGGGTTCACGTCGGTTCAGCAACTACTGGTGGGCAACTATTGTTACTATGGGAGCCAGTGGTTTTTTCTTAGCTAGTATCTCCAGTTATCTCAAGGTTAATTTACTCATAGTTACTGATCCCACCCAACTGATATTTGTCCCTCAAGGATTGGTGATGGGATTATACGGTGCTGCTGGCTTGCTATTAGCCTTATATCTGTGGCTGGTGATCTTATGGGATTTAGGCGGCGGCTATAATGAGTTCAATCGGGAAACGGGGAAATTAAAAATCTTTCGCTGGGGTTTTCCGGGGAAAAACCGTGAAATCCAAATTGACGGACGTATCCAAGATGTACAATCCGTGCGTATTGTGATTAAGGAAGGTCTTAATCCTCAACGCGCTTTGTATCTCCGGCTTAAGGGTAGACGGGATATTCCCCTCACCAGAGTGGGTCAACCCTTGTCTTTGGCTGATTTGGAAACTCAAGGTGCCCAATTAGCTCGTTTTTTGGGAGTATCCTTAGAAGGACTCTAGAAATTTTGGATTTTGGATTTTGGATTGCTGATCAATCAATAATGATCATGCTCGATCTGATCAGAGTTGTTTTCACGGTTTAAAATCCAAAATTCCACATTTCTGCCAGAAAAGATCGGATGCTTTGAGGATTTACGCAAAACTGAAGGAAAGTAGAGGTAATTCATGTAGCAAGATCCCGCAGGATATTACCCCTACCGAGGAATAGGTTTTTAAGTTTTTTTAGTCCACTGAGGTACGCGGTTCATTCCTGATTCCTGTACCTAAGTAGGATAGGAAATGCTATATATCTTCCGTAAGTCCTAACTTTGATTGATTCAGTCACTAACAATGCAATTAAAATTTCCACAATTTTTTGTAGCTTGGTTGATTATTTTTGCTTTGACTTTGGGAGGATGTACGAGCGGTATAGAATCTTCTAATACATCCCCAACTTCAACAGCTACTACAAGCACAGAAACAGTATCAAAAACTACTAATGAGAGTATTCCCAGTATCAAAGATTTACCACGGCTCGAAGGTAAAGCTACAGTGGTGATGACAGTGAATGGCGCACCAATTACGATTGAATTAGATGGCATAAATGCGCCAATTACTGCGGGTAATTTCGTGGATTTAGTGCAAAAAGGTGTTTATGATGGTTTAGTATTTCATCGCGTTGTCCGTGATCCTCAACCTTTTGTCGCTCAAGGTGGAGATCCACAAAGCAAAGACCCGAAATTTCCTGCCAATAGACTGGGAACAGGTGGTTATATTGATGCTAAAACTGGGAGTGAGCGCCGTATACCTTTAGAAATTAAGCCCAAAGGCGCAAATGAGCCTATTTACAGTCAGACAATTACTGAGAAGCCAGAGTTACAGCATAAGCAAGGATCGATCGCTATGGCCCGATCACAAATGCCTGATTCTGCTTCTTCTCAATTCTACTTCGCTTTAGCAGATTTATCATTTTTGGATGGTAATTATGCTGTATTCGGTAATGTAACTGAAGGCTTTGATGTAGTTAATAACATTAAACAAGGCGATCGCATTGAGTCGGCAAAAGTCACCCAGGGTGCGGAAAATCTGAAAAGTCCTGAGTAGTCATTGGTCATTAGTCAGTGGGAAACATCATTGATAATTGGATTTTATTCCCCATTTTTCAAGTATTCCCACTGCTGACTTGTCACTTGTGAATTTTGACATCAAATCTCAAATCTCAAATCTCAAATCTCAAATTGGTTAAGGTTGTTGTTACTGGTATTGGTTTAGTTTCTGCTTTAGGCAAAAATCTGGAAGATAGTTGGCAAAATCTACTAATTGCTAAAACTGGGATTAAATTACATCAACTATTTCCAGAATTGGGGGTGATTCCTTTAGGCTTAATTGCTGAAAAACCTACGACGTTAAGCGCCATAACGGAAATAGTTGTGACATCAGCTTTACAAGATGCCCAATTAGTACCGCCTTTACCTGATTGTGCTGTAGTCATTGGTTCTAGTCGTGGTTATCAAGCGTCCTGGGAAATGATGGCGCAAAACATACATGAACAAGCGGGAGGAGCAAATTTAGACAATTGGTTAAACACTTTACCCCAAATGAATGCGATCGCTGTGGCCCGACAAATAGGAGCATCAGGGGCAATTCTAGCACCAATGGGCGCTTGTGCAACAGGAATTTGGGCGATCGCTCAAGCTGCTATGTTAATTAAAAGCGGTGAGTATCAAATAGCGATAGCTGGTGCAGTAGAAGCAGCTATTACACCTCTAACAATTGCCGGATTTCAGCAAATGGGGGCTTTAGGGAAAACAGGAGCATATCCCTTTGATTTATACCGGGAAGGCTTAGTATTAGGTGAAGGTGGTGCTGTATTTATCCTCGAATCTGGGGAGTTGGCAAGTCAACGTCAAACCAAGGTTTATGGGGAAATATTAGGTTTTGGCTTGACAGCGGACGCATATCATGGTATATCTCCAGAACCAGAGGGCAAAAGTGCTATGGTCGCAATTAAGCAATGTTTAGAACGTAGTCAGATGACAGCAGCAGCTATAGACTACATTCATACCCATGGTACAGCTACCCAATTAAATGACCGCATGGAAAGTAAAATTATCCAAAGTTTATTTCCAGCAAAATTAGCAATTAGTTCTACTAAAGGTAGCACAGGTCACACATTGGGAGCATCGGGGGCTTTAGGTGTAGCGTTTTCACTAATGGCATTGCGGAATAATATATTACCTCCCTGTGTAGGACTTCAGCAACCAGAATTTAATTTAAACTTGATTAGATCAGCACAAGAAAGTAAAATTAAGAATGTTCTGTGTTTTAGCTTTGGTTTTGGTGGACAAAATGCTGTTATAGCTTTAGGAAATCTGAAAACCTGATATTCTACTAGTGAGATTTTTTTAGCTGATTAATTACTGTATATTACCAGTTAATGGCGATCGCGTTTTAAATTAAAAATAACTTTTTCTAAATACCACTTGGTTGATTTACCTGGATGCTTATTTTGTTCATGTCTCAAAAGTCTTTCTGCAGTTACATTATCTGATTGTAATAGCATTAATAATTGTTTCCAAAGCCTTTTTTCTGCACTTCCAAAAGTGAAACGATTGGGATCTAATTTTCCGGTTTTTTGAGCCTTAGATATACGCCGTTTTTGGCTACGAATTACAGATATTGCAAAAAACAAGGCCGTTATTATTAGAATTAGCCAAAGGGATAAAATCAAGGTGTACATATTCAAGGAAATTAGTATAATTAATTACAAAATATAGGAATTATCTAAATATATACATCCGTAAATATTCTGATTTTATTTAGCTTAAAATTAGACAATCAAGCCAGAAATTCCCGACTTACTTAAATTTATTAAAGTTAACTTAAGGATAAGTTATGAAAGAATTTAAAATACTTAAAAACTTATATTCTCAAGATTTAGAAACCAGAAAAAATTGGTATTCCAACGTAGCAGAAGCTTATAATAAATTCAGACCTTGCTATCCAGAAGAAATTATTAATGGTGCTATAGAAATAGCTCAAATTTCCCCAAAAGCTAATATCCTAGAATTAGGTTGTGGACCAGGAAACGCAACTTTAGCATTTGCTAAATTAGGCTTTTCTATGATTTGTCTAGAACCGAGTTTAGCAGCTTGTCATTTAGCAAGAAAAAACTGTGAAATGTACCCACAGGTAGAAATTCAGCAGACCACTTTTGAAGAATGGGAACTAGAACCTGGAAAATTTGATGCTGTTTTAGCAGCAACTTCTTTTCATTGGATTAATCCTAAATCTGGTAATATCAGAATTGCAGAAGCTTTAAAAAACGACGGTGCTTTAATTTTGCTTTGGAATATGACTCCCCAACCAGAATATGAAATATATCAAATTTTCCGGGAAATTTATCAAAAGTATGCTCCATTTTTAGATAGGTACGAAGATATAAAAACTCAAAAACAGATAGTTGAAAAATTAGGACAAATAGCTATTAATTCAGGTAAATTTAAAAATCTAGTTTCTGAACAAATAGTATGTAAAGCTAATTATTATATTGATGATTTTCTACTACTTTTAAGCACTTATACACCTTACCTAAAACTAGATATAGAAACCAGAAGTTGTTTATTTACAGAATTAAGAAAAAAGATAGAAAACAACTTAAGAGGAAATATTCAAATCACTTATATCTCAGCCTTTCAGGTTGCTAAAAAAGCTGAGATATAGTTTAACTGATACCATTCCTCTTGATTTTCCGGAATGTATAAATGTGAAACTACTTACATACCCTCTACCAAAGTCTGATATTGTTCTGCTGTAAGAGAGTCCTCTATTTCAGCAGCATCATTAGCGCGCACTTTAATGAACCAGCCTTCGCCATAGGGATCATCCGCTACTTGTTCTGGAGCGTTTATTAAAGCTTCATTACGTTCTATGACTGTGCCACTAACAGGTGAATTAAGTGTTTCCACGGCTTTTACGGATTCAATAGTACCAAAGGTATCTCCCTTGGTAATAGTATCACCAATGTCTGGTAGTTCTAAAAAGACAATATCACCCAATTGTTCTATAGCAAACTGAGTAATACCGATAGTAGCAATGTCGTCATCCAGACGAACATATTCATGGGAATCTAAGTATCGCAAATTCTGGGGATATTCAGAAGACATATCACTTTCTCTTCAATATTAAAACAATAGTGTGACGAGCGTAACCTAAACTCATTATTCCTCAAAAACCTCAAAGATTATACTATATTCCTCTACTTGACTGAAGTGGGAAATGCTATATCACTTAATAACACGATTTTTTGAGCGATAAAATGGGCGTTTCACAACTACAGCGGGGTAAGCTTTACCGCGAATTTCCACTTCTAGCTGTTGTTTGACCGTTGCTAACTGACTGGGAACATAGGCCAAAGCTATGGGATAACCAAGTGTCAGGGATAGAGTACCACTTGTTACTTCTCCTACGACTTTACCCAGTGATAATACATGGTAGCCGTGACGGGGAATATTCCGTCCTTCCGTTTGTAAACCTACGAGTTTACGCGGTACTCCTTCGGCTTTTTGCTGTATTAAAACTTCCCTTCCTATAAAATAACCTTTAGTATCTAAATGTACTAACCAACCTAAACCAGCCTCTAGAGGTGTAATGGTATCATCAATGTCTTGTCCATAAAGTGCCATTGCAGCTTCTAAGCGCAGGGTGTCTCTACAACCAAGTCCACAGGGAACAACACCAACATTATATAGATTTTGCCACAAGTCTATACCCACAGCGGAATCTACCATGACCTCAAAACCATCTTCTCCTGTATAACCTGTCCGAGCGAGAAATGCGTATTTTCCGAAAATGGTTGTTTCTAAATGTCCAAAAGCCTTAATTGCTGATAAATCGTCTGTGACTAAAGATTGAAGATGATTAGTAGCTGTTGGACCTTGAACAGCAATTAAAATTTTATCCCGTGAAAGGTCTTGAAATTCAACTGTATTTGGATCAAGATGCGCTAATATCCATGTTTTATCTTTATCAGTGGTTGCAGCGTTGACGATAATTACAACCTTTTGCGTATCAAAACTGTCTGCACCTTGGTAGTAAATAATGATGTCGTCAATAATTCCACCTTGATGGTTTAGTAAAACGGTATATTGTGCTTGTCCAGGTTGTAAACGAGTTAAATCTGAAGGAACTAAATACTCAAGTTGGGAAATCAGGTTCTGACCTTGGAGGATAAATTTACCCATGTGAGAAATATCGAACATTCCCGCCGTATTTCTAACACTGTGGTGTTCTTCTATGATACTACTATATTGTATGGGCATTTCCCAGCCACCAAAGCTGGTAAATTTGGCTTTAAGTTCTACACCCATTTGATATAAAGGGGTTCGCGCTAGAGATTGGTTTGTATTTTCTGGATTAGCCACAGGTAGGTAGTTATATTTACGTGGAATAGGAATTCAAAAATTTATACATGAAAGACCTGAAAACTTGACTCCTTTATTAAACCTCTCCCCGTGGAGAGGAGAGACTCAGAACCTTTCAAACCCAGTTTTTAGTCAAAAGCAAGTAGAGTTTCTCACTATTTTGAGTATATCTATCCTAGTGGACAGCTTCTAATTTAGCAGAGAATTACTTCTGACTCCTTCCTGCGGTTTAATGATTAATAGTGGAATTGTTGAGATTTATTAAGCAAAGATGATCAAGTATCGCCCAATATTGGCTAGTATGATTTTAGCCTTGGTGTTGTTTGTTTTCCCTTTATCAGCCCAAGCTGCAAGTTCTTCTAATGTTACTAGTTTTAACATGAATCAGGGAGTCGCGGGAAAGGACTATTCTGGTCAAAGTTTAATTAGAACTGAGTTTACAAATGTGAAATTAGGGAATAGTAACTTTAGTAATGCTGATTTGCGGGGTGCTGTTTTTAATGGTTCTTTATTAGAAGGTGCAAATTTACATGGCATTGATTTTACTGAAGGTATTTCCTATTTAACAAGATTTAAAACCGCTGATTTAAGTGATGCTGTGTTGAAAGATGCAATGATGTTGCGTTCTACCTTTGATGATGTTAATATTACTGGTGCTGATTTTACCAATGCAATTTTAGATATGGTACAGGTGAAAAAACTCTGTATTAACGCCAGTGGTGTAAATTCTAAAACAGGTGTAGATACTCGTCAATCTTTAGGATGTAAATAAATATACTTATCCCCTTCACTACGGAGAAGGGGTTTTCAGAAAAACTTAGTAATTCTAAATTTTAGTAATTCTAAATTATGGTTCTTCAGTATTGACTAATACTGATAAAATCCCAAATAGCTTCGGCCACAACATCAGGACAAGATTCTGGTAAATTACTTTCTCCATGGGTAATATTATGTAACTTAATATTGGGAATTAGTCGAGCATAAGTATTACTTCTAGATATAGCAATGGCGGTATCTTCACCACTTTGTAAAATTAAACAGGGAAATTTAATATTAGGCAGGTGTTTTTCTAAAAATTCTGCTTCTATTTCCGGTTTTTTGCGGTTAAAAAGTAAGTGAGAGGCTGTAGGGTAATCTAACAAAGTTTTTCTTAATTCTAAATCCTTAGTGATTTTTTCTTCCCAACCAATCAATTTAATTAAAGGAATAATTAAGCGTAAAAATTTAATTACCCATGGTGGACAATTCAATAAGCACCGTCTTTTTTCCCAATACTGTTTTTGTCCTTCTGCTGCTACACCCTCCGGGGATAACAGTATCAAACCATATATTTGTTCTGGATATTTTACAGCATAACTAGCAGCAATCCAACCTCCTAAAGAATTACCAACTAAATAGACTTTTTCTAATTTTAAAGCCTCTAGAAAATCAGCTAAACACTCCACTTGTAAATCTATAGAATGGTGAATATTAGGATTTGCTGATTCACCAAAACCTAATAAATCTAGTGCAAAACAATGGATACCCTCCGCTATTGATTCCATTGTTGATACCCATTCGCTACCATCATTCCATGCACCATGCAGAAAAACCACGGGTATTCCATTACCAACCTCGCGCCAGAATAATATCCCTTGAGAAAGTTTTCTGCGGGAGTTGCGAAATAAAATATTCATTTTAATACTCATTTACTCATTTTTGTAATTCCTAATTAATAGACTTTGGATTTAATTTTCAAACCCAAAATCTTCAATTTTCCATCTTTTACGCAAGAGTTGTTAAGCCATTTAAATAGTCTTGTAACTGACGAGAATGATCATGAGACATATCTGGTTGTGGTAGAGAACTAAGGGGAAAAGCTTGGATTTCCATAACTTCTAAATTATCTTTTATGGCCATTTTTCCTGCGACTTCGGCTTCCACAACAATACAGATAGAATGAATACGAGGATCACGATCTGGTGACGAGTAAACTCCCACTAAACGGCGAATTTCGACTAATTCTAGCCCCGTTTCCTCCATTAACTCCCGACAGACTGCATGGGGAACATCTTCTCCCCAATCCACCATACCACCCGGTAATGACCAACAACCATCATCCTTTCTTCTAATTAACACAATTTGACCATCAGGTAAAATAGGGATAATGCTTGTACCTGTAATGGGATGGCGAAATATAATACCCAGTATAGTTTGCCCAAAGTGCCATAAGCTACGTGTGGACTGAATCATTGACTTAAAAAAAATAAGAATGTTCAAAGTTCAAATTCCCTCATTATATTTTAGAACAAGAAACCCGTCCAGAACTACCTATTACCTATCACTTACCCAAATTTAGCTTGACATCAGACTTTTTAATAAGATATAATGGTATGCTGTTCAAAGTGTATTGATTGCAGCACTAGGCTAAAAAAGTATATCAATAATATCGGTAGCTAATATGGCCTAAGTCATGCCTAGATGCCATTTTTTTGTTGTTTATTCATGAGGTGAATATGGCAAAGCGCCGTAACCCGAAGAAAGAGAAGGCGCTACGAAACCAGGCCTACGCCAGAAAGTTTCGTAAACGGACTACTACAGGTAGAATGGGCAGAAGATTCCAGCAAAGATCGCCCAAGAGTGAAGAGGACGAAGGCACAGGGGCAGCAGCAATGGACGCTGCTGATTAATGTATCTGGTTAAATTTTACTCTTTCATATTTTGAATTTTTGGGGTGTACACTAGTACACCCTTACTTGTGTGATTAGTCAGTAGTGCGTTGTTCGTTGTCATTTGTCAAAAGTGAATTACCAATTACCAATTACCCATTACCAATTCCCTGAATTGAAAATTATTTTCCGCTGAGTTGAGTCCGGGCATTAATAATAGCCTCTCTAACTTGAACAAACCCTGTGCCTCCATAGCTATTGCGGGCTGCAACAACTTGACGAGGGGCTATAGCTTCATAAATATCCGCTGCAAAGGCAGGATGAATTTCTTGCCACTCTTCTAACTGCAAATCTTTAAGTAGTTTATCGGCAGCAATACTGGTTTTCACGACTTTACCAACAATATTATAAGCTTCTCGGAAGGGTACACCACGGGCAGCGAGATAATCTGCAACATCTGTAGCATTAGCAAAGTCCTCTGTAACCGCTGTTGCTAATCGCTGATGACGAAATTCTAAACCTTCTTGCAGTAAAATTGTCATTGCCTCTAAACAGGCTTTAACTGTGTTCACGCTGTCAAAGATACCTTCTTTGTCTTCCTGTAGGTCTTTGTTATAAGCCAGTGGTAAACCCTTCATAATCACTAACATGGCTTGCAAATGACCAAATACCCGCCCTGTTTTCCCTCTGACTAATTCTGGTACGTCGGGGTTTTTCTTTTGGGGCATAATGCTAGAACCTGTAGCACAGCTATCTTTAAGGGTGACAAAACGAAATTCTTCTGAAGCCCACAAAATCACTTCCTCGGAAAGACGGCTGAGGTGAACCATGATTATACTAGCAGCACAGAGAAATTCTATGGCAAAATCCCGATCGCTCACCCCGTCCAAGCTATTAGCATAAACGTGATCAAAATGCAATAAATTGGCTGTATAGTGGCGGTCAATAGGAAAAGTTGTTCCCGCTAAAGCCCCACAACCCAAAGGGGAGATATTCACTCGGCTATAAACGTCTGCTAACCGTTCCCAGTCCCGTTGTGCCATCTGAAAGTATGCTAGTAAATGATGTGCTAAACTCACGGGTTGGGCTCGTTGCAGGTGGGTATAACCAGGAATCAGCGTTTCTACATTTTTTTCGGCTATATCTAGTATAACCCCTTGAAACTCCCGCAATTGCTGGCGAATTTGTTGAATTTGATCACGGAGGTACAATCTAGTATCAGTACCTACTTGATCATTGCGAGAACGGGCTGTGTGTAGCTTTTTACCGACATCCCCGACAATTTCCGTTAGTCGCTTTTCTACAGCAAAATGCACATCTTCGGAGTCAATACCGGGCTGAAATTGTCCCTGGTGGTATTCTTGACGAATTTGTTCTAAACCTGTAAATAGTATTTCCCCTTCTTCATGGGAAATTATCCCCGTGTGAGCTAACATTTTAGCATGAGCTTGAGAACCAGTAATATCATATTCGATAAGTTCAATATCAAAACCTATACTGGCATTAAAGCGAGCGATCGCCGGATGTAGCGCGGACTCAAACCGCTGACTCCAAGTTTGTTTTTTGGTCATAAATCTGAAGAGAGGAAGAATGTGCTAATAGATATTAAATAGATATTAGAGGATGTTTCTAAAGTCTAAACTAATACATGATTTGGCCTTTGTAAACCTTGATTTTCCCTTATTTCCACTCAAGGAGGACTTTACTGGTGTAGTAGCGTTCCGCAGGTGAAAACAGGAATTTTATCACCAATTACCACTTACCTATTACCAGTCTCAACTAGATAACTAGCAACTTGGGTTATTTTACCTTGTTATCTGACTATGTTTCTGCTGTCAAGCGTAATTTTTCTGAAGTTCTTAAAATTTGTCCCGCTAAAACCGCTGCACCAAAGCCATTATCTATATTTACCACACCTATACCAGCAGCGCAAGAATTGAGCATTGTCAATAGAGGTGCTAAACCGGAAAAACTTGCACCATAACCAATACTAGTAGGAACAGCAATCACTGGACAATCTGCCAAACCAGCTACTACACTAGGTAAAGCCCCTTCCATACCTGCTACGACAATTAATACTGACGCTGATTCTAATAGGTGACGGTTACTGAGTAAACGGTGTATTCCCGCTACACCTACATCCCAAAGACGCTGTACAGAGAAACCAGAAAGTTCAGCAGTGACAGCCGCTTCTTCAGCAACAGCTAAATCAGCAGTACCAGCGGAAAGAATGCCGATTTTACCACGGAATTTGACTTCAATTACCGAGGGAACAATGGCACAGATTCGGGCTTGTTCATAATATTGTATACTTCTAACTTTTTTTTGAATTGCGGAATATACTTGAGGTTCTATACGAGTAGCCATGACTACAGAAGTCCGATGTCGCATTACCTCCATAATTTGAGCAATTTGTTCCGGTGTTTTACCAGGTCCCCAAATTACCTCCGGGAAACCGGTTCTTAATTGACGGTGGTGGTCTATTTTAGCAAACTCACCTACAGATTGATAGGCTAAATCTTTGAGGGAGTCGAAGGCTATCTCTGGGGTTATTTTACCATTAGCGACGGATTCTAAGAGCGATCGCAAATTTTCGGGTTGAGTCATGGGATTTTGGATTTTGGATTTTAGATTTTAGAGTTCTCTTATTCAGTCAACAGTTAACTATTTCGTAACTTTAATTTCATGAATATTCCAAAAAGCACCACCAAGAGCGGAAAATTGGATACCTTGAAACCGGTTCCGAATTCCTGACATAGCGTAGGAATTAACCAAATAAATAAAAGGTAAATATTCCTGGGTTAATTGCTGACTTTCCCAATAAATTTCTTTAACTTTCTCTTCATCAAATTCCTGCGCCCCTTGAATATAAAGATCATTAATTTTGATTTCCCAAGGTGTAACTTCTCTCCCTTCAATTGGTTTCTGTCCGGCTTGAGGTTTTTGATTAAACATATGTAAACCTCCTTCAGGTGACCACACATTTGCACCATCATTTGGTTCTAAACCCCCTGTTAAGCCTATTAAACAAGCATCCCAATCTAAAGTATTAGAAAGTTTGTCTATAAAGGTATTCCAAGCCAAAGGTGTGAAATCTACTTGAATACCGATTTTACTTAAATCCTGTTTAATTTGTGAACCCATTGATTCTCGAATTTTATTCCCAGCATTTGTTAATAATGCAAATCTCACCTCATTACCTTGATCATCTAGTAAGAGATTTTTGTCATTATATTTGAATCCGGCTTGTAGTAGTAATTGTTTAGCTTTATCGGGATTATATTTGTAAACCTTCAAGCCTTTTTCTGGTGGTAAAAAATAAGGACTTTGGACAGAAATAGGAGAATCTTGAGGTGTACCTAAACCACGAAAAGTATTATTTAACATGGTTTGTCTATCAATAGCATAGGCTACAGCCTGACGAAATTGGACATTATTAAACCATTTAGATTTAATAGGATCAACTAATGGCTTATCATTTCTTGTTCCCTTATTTAAATTAAAAGACATAAAGGAAGTAGTAGAACTAGGACCACCATTATATATTTTAAAGTTACCTTGTTTTTCTTGAACTTTTAATAGAGAAAAATAATCAGGGGAAACCCCAATAGCATCTAAATCTCCAGAGCGAAATTGGAGTAAAGCCGTATCAGTTGATTCGACAATTTGCCAAATTATCCGTTCAATATATGGTTGGGATTTACCTTGAACATCTTTACGCCAATAATAGGGGTTACGACGAAAAATTATCCGTTGACTTGTATCATATCTTTCCAGTTTGTAAGGTCCATTAACAATCAGTTCTTCAGGAGGAGTATCAACACCCCATTTACTTAAAAACTCTAGTTTACCATCTTTATTTTTGGTTTTGACTGATTTTTCTAAGATATGAGCAGGTAAAATAGACGATCCTGTACTCAGCAAAAAAGGTCTAAATGGTTCAGGTACACTAAATTCTACTCTCCTATTATCTATTTTTTTAACTGTTGGTAATTTGCGATCTTTCCCCACTCTTAAAACATCTCTAGTGTCTGTGGGTATGTCTTGATTTAGATAAATATCATTGTAGGTAAAGACGACATCATCAACTGTTAATGGTTCTCCATCTGACCATTTTAAACCTTCGCGCATGGTAAAGGTTATTTTGGTTTTATCTGGTGATATTTCCCAAGATTTGGCTAATGCTCCTTCTATTTTACCGTCAATGGGATTTTGGGTTAATAGTCCCTCATAAGTGTAACCAAAAATATTTGGTGATTCGGAACTCAACGCAGCATTAAATGTTTTTGGATCACTAAGAATACTGGTTACTAATTGGGGTACTTGAGCGGTACTGGTTTTTAATTTGGTTGGGTTACAAGCGGTAATTCCTATTGCTGTAAAAGCAATGATTGTTATTAGTAATAAAAACCGTTTTGTGTGATTGAGTATTATTTTAGTTAATGTCATAGTTTCGGTAATTAAATAATTATTTTTAAGTTAATGAACGAGAGTTAAACCAATCGAGAAAATGCTGTGTCATTGTAAAATATCTGATTCCAGCATTGCGTAAAGCATATTTAACTTCAGGTTTATCAAAGTCTTTAGTATTGTTGCTGATAAAAGCCTTTTCTTGCCTAGGAGATGTAGGTAAAGTAGCATGATGAATAATAGTCCGTAAAATCAAGTTATCCATGAGATCATTGTTAACTAACATTTGTCCTGGTTGAGTTAAAATTGCACTACAAGTATCTTGTAGTATATGATTTTCTAGATATATACACTTGCTCTTAGCTTGTTGTCTATCTATTGCGCTGGAAAGACGAGTATCTAAATCGTTCAATAAATAGTTATTATCAATAATTGCTTGGTCTAAATTAACTGCTAGAGATTGAGCATGATTAGAAGAAAGATCGCGTCTAGCTTCCCGTCTTCTTTCATTCATTATTTTTGTGAAATTTGTTATTGCTTGCTTTTTCTGTTTAAATACTGCCATGGATTCAATATAACAAATATTTGGTATATATATTTGAATAGAAGGTGGAGGATTAAATAATAGTAAATCTGCTTGTGGATCTTGTCCTTCTGCAATGGACATTAAGAAATTAGTTTCTATGTAAAGTATTGTCACCTGGATTCACCTAATAATTAACGTTGATTCTAATTTTATTCATCCTGTGTATAAGTATCTCCATCTTTCATTTTTTCCAATAACCCAATTTTGGATAATTCTTTTGTTCCTGGAGGTATTTCTGATTTCCAATGATATGCTAAATCTCTTAACCAAGCTTCTATAAGTGTTCTCAAGTATAAATACAATATTTTGCTATTGCTAAATTCTGGTTCATAATGGCTAAGAATATCCGCAGAAAACAGAGAAATGACGGGATTTAAAAGGTGTTCACTGTTTGATTTAAAAATAGTTATGTTCTGTAGGTTAGCTGACATGGCAAAGCGAATATCTTTTTCGGCATTCTGTAAATACAATTGTGTAACTTCTGATAACAATTTTTTGGACTGTCTTTCTTGTAACTGAATATCAACTAATAATGCAATTTCTTGATTTTTGTCTACTACAATAATATCTGGTTGAGAAAGGGAAAATAATTTTTCTAATTCCGTAGGTGAATTAGACAAAGTATTTTTGAGACTAGAAATAAGCCTCATTTTAATTAGTTCTTCTGGTTTTTCTAAACTAAACATTCTCTTATTCTCCTATTAGTTATCAATTAATTACCACTTACCAACAAAACCACTGCATAAGCACAAATCCCTTCTTCCCTCCCCGTTGGTCCAAGTTTTTCATTAGTGGTAGCTTTGACACCAATTTGATTTGGTTCTACTGCTAAAACTGCTGCTAATTTATCCCGCATTGAATTAATATGAGGTTTTAATTTGGGACGTTCAGCAACTACAACAGAATCAATATTGCCGATTTTCCAACCTTGATCAAGAATTAGCTGATTGACCTGTTTTAATAATACAAGACTATCAGCCCCAGCCCATTGGGGATCTGTGGGGGGAAAATAATGACCAATATCCCCTAGAGATAATGCTCCCAACATTGCGTCTATAATTGCGTGAGTGAGAACATCAGCGTCACTGTGTCCTAACAAACCGAGTTCATGGGGAATGTGAATACCGCCTAAAATTAAATTGCGATCGCTCACCAATCTGTGTATATCGTAGCCATTACCAATTCTAATGTTCATAGTTAGTTGTTATTTGTTAATGGGGGAATCTTCTCCCTGTTACCTGTTACCCGTCGCCTGTCACCTGTTACCTGTCACCTGTCACCTGTTACCTGTCACCTGTTACCTGTTACCTGTCGCCTGTTCCCTGTTCCCTCTCTTCTTGCCATTTTTTCAGTAAATCGGGACGACGTAAAGCAGTACGTTCAATTTGTTGTTGAAAACGCCAACGGGCTATTTTACCATGATTACCACTTAGTAACACATCTGGAACTTTCCAACCGCGAAAATTAGCAGGACGAGTATACTGGGGAAAATCTAACAAACTTTCTTCAAAACTTTCAGTTTTGAGAGATTCCTCCTTACCTACAGTTCCCGGTAACAGACGCATCACGCCATTAATCAAAGCCATAGAAGGAATTTCGCCCCCAGTCAGGATAAAATCTCCTAAGGACACCTCACGAGTTACTAAATTTAGTACCCTTTCATCTACTCCTTCATAGTGACCACAGATGATAACTAATTGGTCGTAATTCGTGGCTAATTCGCGCAGCAAGGGCTGGTTAATCGTTTGTCCTTGGGGACTCATGAAAATCACATCTCGACGGGCTAGAATGGGCAAAGACTCCACAGCAGCAAAAATAGGTTCTGGCTTCATCAACATTCCCACCCCGCCGCCATAGGGTTCATCATCTACTTTGTGGTGCTTATCGGTGGTAAAATCTCTAGGGTTAGTCAGATGCACCTGAGCAATCTGTTTAGCTAAGGCCTTACCCAATAAACCAGAATGGAGAATTGAAGTAAAACAGTCAGGAAAAAGTGTAACTATATCAAAACGCACAGTAATTCGTATTCGATAGAACTAATCTTAGTGGTAGATACTGAGCAAACACAATAACTAATAGCTTAGACTGGCCTAAGCCATAGAAACGGCTAAAATCAAGAAAAAATCTACCAATAGTATCTAAAAGTACCATAACTTTTAGTTCTTTGGTGAAATCAAAAGTTTTTCTAATCACTGGATTTGTGTTTAAATTGTGTTTAAATATTGTCACCACTAAATTTAAGTTAATAATCCCACTAAAGTTAACAACTTCCGGGATGCATCCAGCCAGCCATGGCTACGCTATCAAAAGTAAGAGTGTCAAAACCTACTAAAGCCTAAATCTAGAAGGGAATTGTAGTTGGACTAAGACTATGAAAGCCCCATAGAAGTCGTAGATAGGTAAAAAACAATGGCACTGGCTATGAGAAAGACGGACATGATGTCATAGTTGAAGCCTCATGTCCGTCAAGCCGTGTCCTCTCACACCAAGCAAAAGGCGAAAATTAACAAGTACCAAACCTTGTTCAATTGACCTGAAGTTGTTGACTCCCTCAAGCACAAACACAATGCCGCAGTTAGAAGTTAAATCGCTGGAAATGAGGACACCCCAAGCAACTAAAACCGCCGTTATGGTTATCGGAGGCGCCGAAGATAAAGTTCATGGACGAGAAATTCTGAGAACTTTTTTTATTCGTGCTGGTGGTAACAAGGCGTATATTACAATAATTCCATCAGCCTCCCGGGAGCCTGCCATTATCGGTGGTAGGTATATCCGCATTTTTGAAGAAATGGGTGCGGAAAAGGTGGAAATTTTAGACATTCGTGAACGGGAACAATGTGAAAATCCTGAGATTAAAGCATCCCTCGAAGCCTGTAGTGGTGTCTTCTTGACAGGAGGAGACCAACTGCGCCTTTGTGGAGTCCTCTCCGATACACCAGCCATGGAAATTATCCGCCAACGGGTGAGAGCCGGACAACTGACTCTAGCAGGTACAAGTGCTGGAGCAGCTGTAATGGGCCATCACATGATCGCTGGCGGTGGGAGTGGTGAAACACCCAATCGTTCCCTGGTGGACATGGCAACCGGCTTAGGATTTATTCCTGAAGTGGTAGTTGACCAACATTTCCATAACCGGAATCGCATGGGACGACTTGTAAGTGCCATCGCCTCTCACCCTGATCGCTTAGGCATTGGTATTGATGAAGATACTTGTGCTGTGTTTGAACGGGATGGTTGGTTGCAAGTTATGGGTAAAGGTAGTGTTACTATTGTTGACCCCACAGAACTAACCCATACCAACGAACCTAATGTCAGTGCAAATGAACCATTGACTGTACATAATTTACGACTACATATCCTCAGTTACGGAGATCGCTTCCATCTTTACCAACGTACTGTTTTACCTGCTGTGCATCGCATCTCTAGCTAACGGGATAGAGTATCTAAAGTGACACTGACTTGACCCCGAATTGATTTCTTGCTGTCCCCAGATCCAGATTTAGATATGATCTCACCAGAAAAACTGTTCAAAATGAACAGTTTAGCGGTCAATTCCAGTCAGAAACTAGAATTTTGGTTCCGAATCTCCATCTACCTATTCCCATGAGAATCCTCAAGATCCAGACCTTACGCGGCCCAAACTACTGGAGCATTAGACGGCACAAGCTGATCGTTACGCGCCTCGACTTAGAGAATATTGCCGAAACTCCCTCCAATGAAATAACTGACTTTTATGAAGGATTAGTAGAGGCTCTGCCAAGTTTAGAGGGTCACTATTGTTCCCCCGGCTGTCGTGGTGGTTTTCTAATGCGGGTGCGAGAAGGCACTATGATGGGTCATATAGTGGAACACGTAGCCTTGGAACTCCAGGAATTGGCGGGAATGCACGTAGGTTTCGGTCGCACCCGTGAAACTGCCACACCTGGGATTTACCAGGTAGTGATTGAGTACCTAAATGAAGAAGCGGGTCGTTACGCAGCACGGGCAGCAGTAAGGCTATGTCAAAGCATTATTGACCGAGGCCGTTATCCGAAAGCCGAATTAGAGCAAGATATCCAAGACTTAAAAGACTTTTGGCGCGATGCAACTCTTGGACCTTCAACAGAAGCCATTATTAAAGAAGCTGAGAAAAAAGGCATTCCCTGGATGCCTTTACCAGCAAGGTTTCTCATTCAGTTGGGCTATGGTATCCATCAAAAACGGATTCAGGCCACAATGACCAACAACACAGGCATTCTCGGTGTAGAATTAGCTTGTGATAAAGAGGCCACTAAACGTATTCTCTATGCCAATGGTATACCAGTTCCTAGAGGTACAGTCATCAATTTCTTTGACGATTTGGAAGAAGCTATTGAATATGTTGGCGGTTATCCAATCGTTATTAAGCCTTTAGATGGCAATCATGGCCGTGGTATCACCATTGATATCAGAAACTGGAAAGACGCAGAAGCAGCCTACGAAATGGCTAGACAAGTTTCTAACTCAATCATTGTCGAGCGATATTATCTTGGCCGCGACCATAGGGTATTAGTAGTAAATGGCAAAGTAGTCGCTGTAGCAGAAAGAATCCCCGCCCATGTCGTGGGTAATGGCAAGTCTACTATTCTAGAACTAATTGAAGAAACTAACCAAGATCCTAAGCGCGGTGAAGGTCATGATAATGTCCTCACTAAGATTGAACTAGACCGTAGTAGCTATCAGCTACTAGAAAGACAAGGTTATACTATCAATAGTGTGCCTCCATCAGGAGCAATTTGTTATCTACGGGCAACGGCAAATCTAAGCACAGGTGGTAGTGCTGTAGACCGTACGGACGAAATTCACCCAGAAAACGTTTGGTTAGCACAACGGGTAGTCAGAATCATCGGTTTAGATGTTGCTGGTATAGATATTGTCACTTCTGATATTAGCCGTCCTTTGAGAGAATTAGATGGTGTGATTGTCGAAGTTAATGCCGCTCCTGGTTTCCGAATGCACGTCGCCCCCAGCGTGGGTATACCCCGCAATGTCGCTGGTGCTGTGATTAATATGCTATTCCCCAATGATCAAGCCAGCCGTGTTCCCATTCTCTCAGTAACCGGGACAAATGGCAAAACCACTACTACCCGCCTATTGGCACACATTTATAAGCAAACAGGTAAGGTGGTTGGTTATACGACCACAGACGGTACTTATATCGGTGATTTCTTGGTAGAATCAGGGGATAATACTGGTCCTCAAAGCGCCCATGTCATCCTCCAAGATCCTACTGTAGAGGTGGCGGTATTAGAATCTGCTCGTGGTGGTATTCTCCGCTCTGGACTCGGTTTTGATAATGCTAATGTGGGTGTAGTATTAAATGTATCTGCGGATCATCTGGGTATCGGTGATATAGATACTATAGAGCAATTAGCCCATCTTAAAAGCGTAGTTGCTGAAGCTGTATTCCCTGATGGTTATACTGTACTCAATGCTGATGATCCACGGGTTGCGGCTATGGCAGAAAAAACTAAGGCCAATGTTGCTTATTTTACCATGAATCCCGATTCAGAACTGGTGCGAAAGCATATCCAAAAGGGAGGAGTAGCCGCAGTCTATGAACATGATTATCTGTCAATTGTTAAAGGTGATTGGACACACCGCATTGAAAGAGCGGAAAATATCCCCTTGACAATGGGCGCAAGAGCGCCATTTATGATTGCTAATGCTTTAGCCGCAAGTTTGGCAGCTTTTGTCCAAGATGTCACAATTGAGCAAATTCGTGCTGGTTTGAGAAGTTTCCGCGCTTCTGTAAGTCAAACCCCAGGACGCATGAATTTGTTTAATTTGGGTAAATACCACGCTTTAGTTGATTATGCCCATAATGCGGCTAGTTATGAGGCTTTGGGTTCATTTGTTCGCAACTGGACAACAGGACAGCGTATTGGTGTGGTTGGAGGTCCTGGAGATCGCCGTGACGAAGATTTTGTTATGCTGGGTAAGTTATCGGCGGATATCTTTGACTATATTATTGTTAAGGAAGATGATGATACCAGAGGACGGCCACGGGGTTCAGCCTCGGATTTGATTACTAAGGGTATTAATGAGGTTAAGCCTAATAGTCGCTTTGAATCAATTCTAGACGAAACTAAAGCCATTAACAAAGCCTTAGATATGGCTGCCGATGGTAGTTTGGTGGTGATTTTACCAGAAAGTGTTAACCGGGCGATCAAGTTAATTAAGTTGCGTGGTGTGATAGATGATGAAATACCACTACAAAACTCAATTAGCAATGATTCCCAGACAAAACTTTCTGGGGGGGTAGCACCTTCCTCTGTGGTCAATACGCCGATTTAGTGAACTTGATCTTGTTTGTAAATTGCCCCCGGACTAATTTATAATTTCGGTCTGGGGGTTAATTTTAGCTATAATTCATGTTATTTACGTTTAATAATTAACCAACCTCAGCCGATAAATACAAAAGTGGCAATAATGCTGAAAATTAATCACGGTAGCATTTAGATGAGGCTTCAATACTATCTTACCTCAGAGAGTCCTATACCCAACCAATCACTTAATTCCATAGCTAACCATTCTAATTCTGCTTCAGATTTCAGAGTATCAAGATTAAACTCAAATTTTTTCACTCCCGCCCAAATTTCTAATTTTGCTGGTTGTAGGGTTCTATCTTCCGAATCTCCAGTAAAATGTTGTGGTGTATAAATCAGTTTATTAATACTTGCTCTAGAAGCTGAACGACGACGGATTTTCCATTTTCCTAACCAAGCATTAAAAGTAATTTGTTCTTTATCTATACGTACTTTCACGCTGCCAAATAAAGGGTATAATATGCCAGCATATATCATCGAAAAACCAGCACCCCAAAAAGGTAATGAAAACAAAGCAAAGGGAATATTGGCGGGAAAAGGAGCAGAAAGAGCGCCAATAGTCCAAACTAATATAAATAAATTCCAAAATGTGGCAAAACACCCTATAAATACCATCGAGGGTTTAAAGCCAGTAGGGGGGATGGTAATTTCTAAAAAATCTTCATTTTTTGTGATTTGAATTTCACTACCTGCTGGTTTACCAACAGCTAAAGCTGTAATTTCGGTATATTTTCCCTCTCCCTGTTCTAAAGCTATTAGCGCTTGAGTTGCAGAAGAGAAACGCTTTTCTAAACTCGGTTCTGTGATTTTTTGCAACCAATTAGTAAAATAGGGACTAATATTAGTAAATTGCTCAAACTCAATGCAAAAATCCTTTTGGGGTAAATCTGCTGGGTGAGTCCCCGTCACCAAATAAATTATTGTGCATCCTAAGCTATAAAGGTCAGAAGCGGGAACTGTGCGGCCTCCAAACTGTTCTTGTGGCATATAACCATAGGTTCCGACAATCGTTCTTGTCCCTCCTTCTGCTGCTAGAACAGTCTGAACTGAACCAAAATCTACTAAATAAACTGAACCGACGCTATTACCAGAACGTTCTCCTAATAAAATATTACTAGGCTTAATATCACGATGGATAACTGGTGGATTTAAGTTATGTAAATATATAAGAATTTCTAAAAGTGCTTTGGCAATTTCTTGGACTTCAACTTCTGTAAATTTTCTCCCAGTTTGTAAATATTGTTCTAGGGTTTGGGCTGGGATATAAGTCTGGACGAGGGCAAATCCTTTATATATAGGGGAATTAACCTCAAAATAGTCTAAGTAAGCTGGAATAAAAGGATGTGATAAAGATTTTAAAGTTTGGGCTTCCCTTTCAAATAATTTCAGATCATCCCATTCAAAATCACCACCAAAAGCAAGTAACTTGACAATTACCGATTTTCCAGTTACTACATCAGTAGCTAGGAAAGTGCTTCTACCAGCTTTTTTGCCTAACTGTTGTTGAATCTCGTAACGATTGGCTAATATTTCCCTATTCATGATCATTACAGTATCCTTGTGTCACTCATGAGCATAAATACCAAAATTATCTTACCCATTCCTGATTTTAATTTAATTGTTAATTTAATTGTTAATTTTAATTTTTAATTGCTTATGCCTTCCCCACTTTGGCCTTATATTACTCCAGGGATTCCCGATGAATTATTTGAGCATTTACCAGGTATTCCCCTCAGTCAGCGAGAATTAAGATTGTTGTTGATTTCTCAACTGCGACTACAAGCAGATTCAATATTGTGGGATATTGGTGCGGGAACGGGTACAATTCCTATAGAGGTGGGTTTATTGTGTCCCCAAGGACGGGTAATTGCAATTGAACGTGATGAGGATGTAGCTAACCTGATTAAACGCAATTGCGATCGCTTTGAAGTGAAAAACGTAGAAGTTATTGAAGGTAACGCCCCGGAATGTTTAAATCAAATCAAGTTACAACCTGATCGTATTTGCATTGAGGGGGGAAAAGCGATAAATGAAATTGTCCAAGCTGCATGGCAATATTTACCCACATCTGGACGAGTAGTGGCAACAGCTGCTAATCTAGAAAGTCTGTATGCTATTTCTCAAAGTTTTTCCCAATTGAGAGTGAGAAATATCGAAGTTGTCCAGTCAGGGGTGAACCGTTTGGAAACACGGGGTTATTCTCAAACTTTTGTAGCTGGAGATCCCATTTTTATTCTCAGTGGTGAGAAATTAGACTAAATTTGAATGAATTAAAACTTCTGCGGTTTTCGGTTTTGGATTCAATCCAAAATCTAAAATCCAAAATCCAAAATACTATTATGCCCTGGTCTCGAATTGTTAGTGGAATTATTGCGATTGTCATGGCGCTGTCTTCAACCCTATTAGGGGGGTGGTATTTCACCATAGCGATCGCTATTGTTGTATTTTTAGGTCAACAAGAATATTTTAACTTAGTGCGTTCTCGCGGCATTACACCAGCAGTAAAAACTACTATGTTTGTCAGTCAAGTTTTATTGGCAATTTGTACTCTTAATGCTAGTTTAGCTGATGCAATTATGCCCATAGCAGGAACACTGATTTGTTTTTATCTACTTTTTCAACCTAAACTAGCCACAATTGCCGATATTTCCGCTTCTATTATGGGTTTGTTTTATGTAGGTTATTTACCAAGTTACTGGGTACGCTTACGGGAAATTAATCATGATCTTACCAGCAATTTGCCTTTAGGTGGTTATTGGCCATCCCATTGGGAGGATATTGGACAAGGCAATTTTAGCGCCCTATCAACAGGTTTAACAACCACTATCCTCGCTTTTTTGTGTATTTGGGCTGCTGATATTGGTGCTTATATTATTGGTAAATTCTTCGGTAAAACTCGTTTATCGGATATTAGTCCCAGGAAAACCGTAGAAGGTGCAGTTTTTGGTATTGCTGCTAGTTTGGCCGTGGCTGTGACAGGTGCTTATTTTCTCCATTTTCCCTACTGGTTAATTACCGGTTTAACATTGGGTTTGATTATTGGTATTGCTAGTTTATTAGGTGATTTAACGGAATCGTTACTTAAACGTGATGCGGGTGTGAAAGATTCTGGACAATTAATCCCCGGACATGGTGGTATTTTAGATCGGACTGATAGTTATATTTTTACCGCTCCTTTAGTTTATTATTTTGTGACGTTGCTTTTGCCGCTTTTACAAACAACTCTGTAATTCGTAATTTGCGGTTTATTGTCACATATCAGTATGAAATCCTGAAAATCCTTAAGTCCTGGATATCCTGATTCAGGCAGATGCCTATGGGTTAATGTTAATGCGTCCATAACAAATCAGTTGTCCCGGTATCAGAGAGATTTCTTTAATATCAACATCTGTCCCCAGATTTATAATATCAGGAGCATATCCTTCTAGAATAACTTCTTCGTCGCTTTTGATCTCAACTTGTGTCAATTGCAGTTCTTGTCCGTTGAGTAGTTTTAAGTATAAATGAATATTAAAGAATGTTTCTTGCTTATCAGAAATAGTTATACCATGCAGGATCAATAACTGATTGTCAAGGGTAATTTTTCGCCAACTAAGGGACTTGAAATTTATTCCAGATTGTGGTATTAAGGTAATCAGTAAATCATTTATAGCCGTCAATAATAATGGAGATGAGAGGGAGTTATTAAGATCCTGTTCCTCAACTATTAGTTTACCAACAACAGGTACTATTTCTAATAATTGCAGCGGCTGTCCTCTCAATATTGATGAGACATTAAGTTGTATTTTTTCGGCATAAAGTTCGATTTCTGTGATATGAATTCCTCGATACACAGCTTTACTAGCAGAAATAGATACCCCAGGAATACAACCAGAAAAAAGTTGGCGATCGCTCGCTTTGATATGTACATCTAAACCCGATACTTGATTTAACTGGGTTCTTATCCATAACTTGATTGCTGAAGTCAAAACTTTTGTAATGAGCTTAAATTTGTTATTATCTGTATTTGGTGAACTTGTTTCTATCATTTTCCAGTAATTATATGTAAATATGTTTAGCTATTAAGTCAGGACTTACGCAACTGGCACATTAGCAAGGTGCATGACTACCGTCTACAATAGAATTTTAGTGTGACACTTGCGCAAGTGCTATAAGTATCTTAAATAGTTCTTAACTGTAATATAGGAGTTTTTTCACAAAAAAGTCAAAAAATCAGTAATATAATAGTATTCAATGAGAAATAAAAGTGACAATTAAAACATGGAGGAACGATTACAAAAAATTTTAGCTCAATGGGGCATTGCCTCCCGTCGTGAAAGTGAAGAAATGATTAGACAATCAAGGGTGCGTGTTAATGGCATATTGGCACATTTAGGTCAAAAAGTCGATCCCCAACGAGACAAAATCTTGATTGATGATCTACCAGTCCTGACGGGACAACGTCCATCTTTGATCTATTTATTGCTGCATAAACCAGCAGGATTTGTATCTACTTGCCATGACCCCCAAGGAAGACCAACTGTCCTGGATCTGCTACCCTCAGAATTAAGAGAGGGATTGGGTATTCACCCCGTTGGTCGTTTGGATGTAGACTCTACAGGAGCGTTAATCCTGACAAATGATGGGGAATTAACTTATGGACTTACCCATCCTAGTCATAGTATTTCTAAGAGCTATCGTGTTACTGTCCAAGGACATCCCCCCGCAGCAGTTATTCAAAGGTGGAGTCAGGGTGTAATTCTGGAAGGAAAAATCACCAGACCAGCCCGGGTGCGTTTAATTGAAACTTATATTAACCAAAGCTGTTTAGAAATTGTTTTACAGGAGGGAAGAAATCGGCAAATTCGTCGTGTAGCCGAACAGTTGGGATATCCAGTTATCAAGCTACATCGGACGGCCATAGGTTCAATTCAATTAAAGACGGCAATAACACCATTTTTGCAAGTTGGTGAATATCGTCATTTAACTCAAGACGAGATGATTTTTTTAAGCAAGCAGATAAATCGCACACCCATAAAGACAAAGCTGAGTTAAGGAGTAAAGGAAAAACATGAAATGGTTCAGAAAGAAGGATGAACAGCCAATCAAACCTTCTATCAAGCAACATCAAAGTGAAAAGTTGATACAGCTTGGCTCTCAACTGGCTTCCCTACGTCAGGAAAAGAATTTAACTCTTGATGAGTTAGTCCTCTTCACCAGAATTCCTCGACGACTTTTGCAAGCCATTGAAGAAGGTAATTTAAGCGACCTACCAGAACCAATTTATATTCAAGGTTTAATTAGGCAGTTTGCAGATGCTTTAGGAATTAAGGGGAGGGAATTTGCCAGTCATTTCCCGATTGGTTATCAACCAGTGGCTTTTAAATCCACTTGGAAAAACCAAAACATTGCTCAATTCCGTCCTATACATCTTTACCTGTTTTACATTGTTTTGATTTTCTGCTCTGTTAACAGTTTATCTCATTTATTAAATAATGCCACATTGCAGTCCAATAATCGCCAAATTCAATCAAAGACAGCACAGCCATTAACAGAACAAGAAACATCTTCTAATAAACAGCCCAGTAGTAAACAGGATCAGTCTGTACAAGTTGGTGTTACCTTAAAAGCCTCCTCATGGATTAGTGTGGTGACAGATGGTAAAACGGCTTTTGAAGGAGTTTTACCACAAGGTTTTAGTCGTACTTGGAAAGCTAGTCAGCAGCTGATAGTAAAAACTAATAATGCTGGTGGGGTGTTAATGAGCGTGAATCGGCAGAAAGCCAAAGAAATGGGGGAAATTGGCAAAACCGAGGAAATCAAGATCGCTGCTGGACCAAACTAACCGGAAATCATCATCATCGTTAAATTTTGGCTTATTTTGGCTTTTGGCTTGATCTCAATCAAGGGTGGTTTGATCAAAAACTTGGGGTTTTCGTCTATTCAGTCAAACCAGGACAAAATAGCGAAAACATCAGTTTTTTTTCGCGTTTATTAGCCCAAATTTATTTAACTAACTTAGGATTGTCTAGGGGCGCGTCCACAACGCAGGGTGAGAGTTTTTAAGCGATCGCTTAATTCTTGGGTTAATACACCCGCTTGATAACGCCATTGCCAATTTCCCTCCGCTGTACTTGGAAAATTCATTCTTGCATCAGTTCCCAAACCTAATACATCCTGTAAAGGTATAATCGCCTGATTAGCGATAGAACTCAAAGCTAATCTAATTAAATCCCAGTTTATGCCGTCAGGACTAATACAACCTAAATACAACAATAAATTTTGCTTTTCGTAATCATTTGCAACATTAAACCAGCCCACAGTTGTATCATTGTCATGAGTGCCAGTATAAACTACAGCATTACGATTGTAGTTAAAGGGTAAAAAGGGATTTCCGGGATCAGAACCAAAAGCAAACTGTAATACCTTCATTCCTGGAAACTCAAATTGATCTCGTAGTGCTTCCACTTCTGGGGTGATAATCCCCAAATCCTCCGCGAGCACAGGTAACTTACCTAACTGCTTTCTAATAGTTTCAAATAAAGCCACACCGGGTGCTTTAATCCATTCACCATTCATAGCAGTTGTTTCACCTTGGGGTACAGCCCAATAAGCCTCAAAACCCCGGAAATGATCAATGCGAATGATATCTACATAATCCAGCATGGCCTCAAAACGCAGCACCCACCATTTAAAGTCTTGTTTTTGTAATTCTTCCCAATTATACACCGGATTTCCCCATAATTGACCAGTGGCACTAAAATAGTCTGGTGGGACTCCGGCCATTAAAGCCGCTGCTCCTGTTTCCTCGTCTAGAGCAAATATCTCAGGATTAGCCCAGACATCAGCGCTATCATGGGCTACGTAAATAGGGATATCACCAATAATTTCTACACCATTTTCATTAGCATAGTTTTTCAGTTCTGACCATTGACGGAAAAACTCATATTGGACAAACTTATAATAAAAAATTTCTGCCGCTAACTCTTGTTCCATCGCAGCTAAAGCCGCTGGTTCACGCTTTGCCAATTCCGGCTCCCAATTATGCCAGCCTGCACCATTTTGGGCATCTTTAAGAGCCATAAACAGAGCGTAATTATTTAACCAATAGCCTTTATCAGTACAAAACTTAGTAAAAGCTTGTTTTTGAGTTAAAGTTGCCTTAGTTTTAAAATCTTCACAAGCTTTAATCAGTAAATTAACCTTAACCGGGATAACTTCCTGAAAATCTACATAATCTGCCGGAAAATCTGGTAAATCAGCCAAATCTGATTCAATTAACAAACCCTCCTCTAGCAACTTGTCGGGACTAATTAAAAAGTAATTTCCCGCCATTGCAGAATAGCACATATAGGGAGAATTACCGTAACCAGTCGGACCTAGAGGTAAAACTTGCCAATATTGCTGGTGACTATTTTTAAGAAAATCAATAAAATCATAGGCTTCCAGTCCTAAATCCCCAATACCAAAACGACTGGGGAAAGAACTGGGATGTAGTAGAATACCACTGGATCTAGGAAAAGGCATATTTAACCTGAAATATAGGAAAGGGTAATCGTTTATCAGTTACGCATCGAATTTATCATGGCATGGTTAGTCTTGACTGTTGTGATTTGTGAAGAAATAAGAAGATGAATCACAATAATCTATTGTACTCACTCAGATCCCCATTGAACAAGTCGAGGATCTATAAACCTACATATTAACAAATGAACAATGACTTATAGAAATCCTGCACCCACTGTTGATATCATTATTGAGTTAATTGATAGACCTCATCGCCCTATTATTCTCATTGAAAGACATAATGAACCTTTAGGGTGGGCGCTACCTGGTGGTTTTGTGGATTATGGTGAAACTGTGGAAAAAGCTGCAATTAGGGAAGCAGAGGAAGAAATAGGGTTAAAGGTAGAGTTAATTCAACAATTATTAGTTTATTCTGATCCCTGTCGTGATTCCCGTCAGCATACAATTAGTATTGTGTTTTTAGCAACAGCTACAGGTCAACCTTTAGCGGGTGATGATGCTAAGGGTGTGGGTATTTTCGAGCCTTGGTGTGTTCCTAGTGATTTGTGTTTTGATCACGACCGGATTTTGCGAGATTATTGGCAATATAGAAATTATGGGATAGGTCCTAGATTGGGGTGAGGGATTTTAATATCATGTCCGGTTGAACACTTATTATATCTGTTGAGGCTGGTAATGGGTAATTGGTAATTGGGAAAAGGCAATACAATGACGAACTATATCGTCAGTGATTAGGCAGACACGATATAACAGTAAATTCATCTGAACCTAAGTAAATATAGGCAGCTATTAATTCCAAATAGAAAGAGTTATTAAACCACTTATGTGACATAGTTTAACTAATCATTAATTGATAACAAACCAGGGGGAGGGGTAATTTCGACGCGACGATTTTCCAAATCCACAACAGGGACAATTTCCATCACAAAGGGAATTAAAACTGTTTTTCCGGCTTTATCTTCAGCAAAAGCAGAATCTAATTTTACTTCTAATAAATCATGACCTGAAGGTAATATATCTACCAGTGTTCCCACCAACTCCCCAGAAGATTGCATAAAAACCTGCAATCCTAACAAGTCTATCACATGAAACTCACCCGCTGCCAATTTAGGGCGATCGCTTATAGGCACAAAGAACCGACAATCACGCATATTTTCAGCTTGAGAGCGATCGCTTAAATTTTTAGTTTATTCTGATCCCCGTCGTGATTCTCGTCAGCATACAATTAGTATTGTGTTTTTAGCAACAGCTACAGGTCAACCTTTAGCGGGTGATGATGCTAAGGGTGTGGGTATTTTCGAGCCTTGGTGTGTTCCTAGTGATTTGTGTTTTGATCACGACCGGATTTTGCGAGATTATTGGCAATATAGAAATTATGGGATAGGTCCTAGATTGGGGTGAGGGATTTTAATATCATGTCCGGTTGAACACTTATTATATCTGTTGAGGCTGGTAATGGGTAATTGGTAATTGGGAAAAGGCAATACAATGACGAACTATATCGTCAGTGATTAGGCAGACACGATATAACAGTAAATTCATCTGAACCTAAGTAAATATAGGCAGCTATTAATTCCAAATAGAAAGAGTTATTAAACCACTTATGTGACATAGTTTAACTAATCATTAATTGATAACAAACCAGGGGGAGGGGTAATTTCAACGCGACGATTTTCCAAATCCACAACAGGGACAATTTCCATCACAAAGGGAATTAAAACTGTTTTTCCGGCTTTATCTTCAGCAAAAGCAGAATCTAATTTTACTTCTAATAAATCATGACCTGAAGGTAATATATCTACCAGTGTTCCCACCAACTCCCCAGAAGATTGCATAAAAACCTGCAATCCTAACAAGTCTATCACATGAAACTCACCCGCTGCCAATTTAGGGCGATCGCTTATAGGCACAAAGAACCGACAATCACGCATATTTTCAGCTTGAGAGCGATCGCTTACTCCTTTTAATCTAATCACATAGAGATTTTTACCCTCAATATAGCGTCCACTTAATAATTCTACAGGTTGAAGTTCCGTTTCCCCTGGACGTAATAACCAGCGTCTTCCTGGTTCTTCAAAGCGTTCGGGAAAATCAGTATCAGGATAAACCCGCAACTCCCCATTTAAACCTTGAGGTGCGACAATTTTACCAATTTCTAACCAATCATCAAGATTAGGAATTGGTTGAGAATGGGGTTTCTCAGCCCTTACCGCACCAGGAAGAGGTGATTTTTGAGCTTTTACCGCTGCTGGCTGCTTCCTGCTTCCCTGCAATATTTTCTTCGTGTTCTTTGCGTCTTCGTGGTTCATTTCTCTTACACACTTATAGCCGCAACTTGATAAACCCGTTCAGCAACCTTAGCTAAACGCTGCATACCGATAATAATCTCCTCATCACTACCAGTCAAACTAATTCTGAGACATTGGTGTTTGTGTTCCCATTCCTCTTGTAAACCGGGGAAGAAACTACTACCAGGAACAACAATCACACCAACTTTCTTTAATTCCTGGTAAAATTCCCAATCAGTCATGGGTAAATCTTGCAACCACAACCAGCCAAAAATCGCTCCTTCACCACGATGTAAGAACCAGGGTAAATTTTTTGGCATTGCCAATGCTAATGTACTTTCTAACACATCAAACTTTTTCTGGTAGAAAGGACGAATCACATTTTCAGCGATATTTGCTAATATACCTGATTCTATGGCGCGAGCGGCGATCGCTTGACCATATCGAGAAGAATGAATTCCCACATTAGTTTGGAAACATTCTAAGACCTGAATTAGCTTTTCATCACCAATAGCCACCCCAATGCGTTCTCCAGGCAATCCCGCCTTTGATAAACTCATACAGTGGAGGATATTCTCCCCAAATACGGGAGTCATGTCTGTAAAATTCAAAGCTGGGAACGGAGGCGCGTAAGCAGAATCAATTAATACAGGAACATGATGAGGTTCAGCTAAGTTAGTGATTTTATTCACTTCATCATTAGTTAAAACATTACCAGTAGGATTACAAGGACGAGAAAATATCACACAACCAGTATTTTCTGTAATGGAAAGTTGGTTAAAATCAGGACGATATTTAAAACGGTGTGCGTCCCTATCAATATCCAAAGTAGGCTTATAAGCGACTAAAGCTTCTGGGAACAAACAAACACCACCATAACCAGTATAATCTGGACTTAAAGGCAGGACAATTTCCTTTAAATTACCATCTTGAGTATAACCACCGAAAGCATTAGCGGCATAAAAATAGATAGTTTGACTACCCGCAGTAATTAAAATATTCCGGTCAGTTAAACTTAACCCATAACGCTGGTTAAAGTCCTTGACAATTGCGTCAATTAATGGTGAATAACCTTGACTTGAACCGTAACGACAAACAACCTCACCATATTCAGAACTAGCTAATAAATCTGCCGTACAATCCCGCCATAACTGTTCCACCTCTGGTAAAATCAGGGGATTCCCGGCACTCAAATTATATAATTCCTTTCCCTTACTAGCTCTGAGGGTTTCGTTAATATCTTTCATAATCGCTCTTACGCCAGTTAAGTTAGACATTTGAGCGCCAATTTTAGTAAGGGCAGGTTTGATCATGTTTATTACAGATTTCATTAATCGCCAAAGTGGGTAGTTGCAGCCAAGATCAAGTTTGTGGTCATAATCGCTAAAATAGCTGCTGCCTTCAACCAATCTAAACCGTAGTTAATCAGATAGGATATTTTTCTGGCAATGCCCACCACTTTAGCATACATAGAACAATTTGACAAGTAATCATGAAAAATATTCCTCTTCGCGCCTGGAGTGCCTCTGGGTGAGATAAAATTACGTAAATCCTCACCAATAAAGAGTGTCAAATGGAAATCAAAGCAGCAGTAGCATACAGTCCAGGAAAACCCTTAACAATTGAAACCGTCCAATTACAAGGACCACAAGCAGAGGAAGTATTAATTGAGATTAAAGCTAGTGGAGTATGTCATACAGATGCCTTTACCCTTTCTGGTGATGATCCTGAAGGTTTATTTCCGGCAATTTTAGGCCATGAAGGTGCTGGTATAGTTGTGGAAGTAGGGGCTGATGTCAAAAGTCTTAAACCTGGAGATCATGTAATTCCTTTATACACCCCTGAATGTCGTCAATGTGATTATTGTCTCAGCTTCAAAACTAATCTTTGTCAAGCAATTCGCGGCACACAAGGACGGGGTTTAATGCCAGATGGTACTAGTCGTTTTAGTATGGGTGGCGATATTATTCACCATTATATGGGTACATCCACCTTCGCTAATTATACGGTATTGCCAGAAATTGCTGTCGCCAAAATTCGAGAGGATGCCCCTTTTGATAAAGTTTGTTATATTGGTTGTGGCGTAACAACAGGTATTGGCGCGGTAATTTATACAGCTAAAGTAGAACCAGGTGCAAATGTAGTAGTTTTTGGTTTAGGGGGGATTGGTTTAAACGTCATCCAAGGAGCGCGAATGGTGGGCGCAAATAAAATTATTGGTGTAGATATTAATCCTAAAAAGCGGGCTTTAGCTGAAAAATTTGGTATGACAGATTTTGTCAATCCTCAAGAAATTGCGGGTGATTTAGTTCCTTATTTAGTAGACCTAACAAAAGGTGGTGCTGACTATTCTTTTGAATGTATTGGCAATGTTAATACCATGCGTCAAGCTTTAGAATGTTGTCATAAAGGTTGGGGTGTAAGTGTGATCATTGGTGTTGCTGGTGCGGGACAAGAAATCAGCACTCGTCCATTTCAATTAGTAACTGGAAGAGTTTGGAAAGGTTCGGCTTTTGGTGGTGCTAGAGGAAGAACTGATGTGCCAAAAATTGTAGATTGGTATATGGATGGTAAGATTAATATTGATGATTTAATTACTCATGTTATGCCGATAGAAAAAATTAATGATGCTTTTGATTTAATGCACAGGGGTGACTCTATTCGCAGTGTTGTGACTTTTTAGGTTTTTGTTTCGCGCTAAGACGCTAAGGAGCAAGGGCACAAAGTAAGAAAAGCTTTGTAATTAGGTTTAAGTTGACAAAAAAGATGTAGATTTTGATCCAGATGGATATTTGGTATATTTTACTTGCCAATCTACTTTCTATTATGTGATGTTAATGTGATCAGTAATAATCTCTAATTTGTCAATTTTCACAACTGGTAAACTGGTAAACTGGTAAACTGGTAAGAATTTTTATTTTTGGCTTATTTACCGATGTATCTTTATTCAGCCAACAGTCTTCTGGAGTGATTATGAGCGATTAGTACAACTGAATACTGACAAGCAGTCAAGAATAATGATAAAGAAGGTAAAGGACAATAGAAGACCATAATTTATGGTTTAACTTGATGATGTTAAAAGTTTCCACAGTTAAACCGGAAAATGGTCAGAAGTTCGCTATGGTATTGCAAAGAAACAGCATCATGTAATGATAATGCCATGAACAAAACTGTTGAAGTTCACACCAGCGTGTCCGAACTAGTCCAACGGGCGCTAGAATTGATCCTGTCAAAAGTGGAAACTGCTATTAAGGAACGGGGACAATTTACAATTGCTTTATCAGGTGGCAGCACACCAAAACCTTTGTATGAAGCCATGGCCATGCAGGAGTTGCCCTGGGATAAAATTCATGTATTCTGGGGAGATGAGCGTTATGTGCCACCAGATCACCCTGATAGCAACGAATTAATGGCGCGACGTGCATGGTTAGATCAGGTTGCTATACCAGCAGCTAATATTCATGCTATCCCCACTTTGTCCGCTGATCCAGAAGTGGACGCAGCTAAGTATAACCAGCATCTGCAAACATTTTTTAATTCCGTATCTGGAGAGTTCCCGGCATTAGATGTAGTTTTATTGGGAATGGGTGATGATGCCCATACTGCATCTTTGTTTCCCCACACAGAGGCTCTCAATGTGTGCGATCGCTTAATTACTGTTGGTAACAAAGGGGACAGTCTCCGCATCACCTTTACTTACCCATTGATTAACGCGGCTCGCAGTGTGATTTTTATGGTTGCTGGTGCTAACAAAAGGCCAGCGCTGGCGCAAATTTTCGCACCAGTAGCAGATGATTTTGCTTATCCATCTCGCTTGATTAAACCCCAGGGAGAACTTTACTGGTTGCTAGATACAGCTGCTGGTTTAGAACTCAAAAGCTAAATGTTTTCACTCTAAGTAATTATTAGCATCAAAAGCTAAAGTTACTTCTGTGCTTGTCAGTAATATTTTTACAACGACCTTGACTAAGGCTTAAATCCATGATAGTTTGCCCTAATTGCAATCACCCTAATCCAGATGGGGCTGTTCAATGTGAAGCTTGCTACAGCCCGTTGCCAGCTACAGCTAAATGTCCTAATTGTGGAGCAACAGTACAGTCAGATGCAGCATTCTGCGGTCAGTGCGGTTATAACCTACATTTTCACGCCGCTGCGACAGCAGCAACCACAGTCGCGCCAAGTGCTGCTGCTAATATCCCTGTACAAGTACCGCCGGTTGCTCCTGATCCAATCATGGAACTATTAAAGCCCGATGCCTTGGGAATTGCGAATACCGCCAACCCTCCTGTTAGTGTTAATATACCGCCCATAGCACCCCCACCTGTAGCTGTAGTTCAGGAACAAGCCGTTTATGTTCCCCCCATAGCACCAAAACCAGAAGTTTATATTCCCCCTGTACTGACACCCCCACCCGTAGCTGTAGTTCAGGAACAAGCTGTTTATATTCCTGCTGTACCTGCACCTGTAGCACCAGAACCGGAAGTATATATTCCCGCTGTACTTACCCCACCACCGGCACCTGTAGCACCAGAACCGGAAGTATATATTCCTCCTGTACTTACCCCACCACCGGCACCCGTAGCACCAGAACCGGAAGTATATATTCCTCCTGTACTTACCCCACCACCGGCACCTGTAGCACCAGAACCGGAGGCTTATATTCCCCCTGCTTATGTACCCCAGATAGATCCGCTGACAATTCCTGAAGTAGCCCCAGCCGCACCACCTGCCAAGGTGTCCAACACCCAATTACAACAGGTAGTGGCGCGGTTATTTCATGTTCAAGCTAACCAAGAAATAGAATTACCACAAAATCTCTCGGTTATTCATATTGGTAAGCCTAATGACCGCATTCCTCCAGATATTGATGTTTCAGGATTCGCAAATTCTGAGATTGTTTCCCGGATTCACGCAGATATTCGGATTGAGGGAGATGCTTGTTATATAGAAGATGCTGGTAGTTCCAATGGTACTTACATCAACAATTTACCTCTATTACCAGGAAATAGACATCGCCTCCGTCCCGGCGATCGCATTAGCTTAGGTAAGGGCGATTTAGTGACTTTCTTGTTTCAACTCTCTTAGGAACAGGTAATAGGTAATAGGTAATAAGTAATGGGTAATGGGTAATGGGTAATGGGTAATGAATATCTCTCTGCTCCCTGTCCCACTGCTATCATCACAATAGCTTATTAACTCTAGTTGCTAGTTATCCAATAAACTAGATAATTAGCAACTTGGGTAAAAACATGATTAATGATACAGAGTATATCAGGAAGGCTGAAGCGAATCGCGTCGAAATTCTCAGCGAAGCATTACCTTACATCCAACAATTCGCTGGTCGCACCGTTGTAGTTAAATATGGTGGCGCAGCAATGAAGGATAGCAACCTCAAAGATAAAGTAATTCGGGATGTTGTCTTTTTATCTTGCGTCGGCTTGCGGCCAATTTTAGTTCATGGTGGTGGTCCAGAAATTAATAGTTGGTTAGGTAAATTAGGAATTGAAGCACAATTTAAAAATGGTTTGCGTGTTACCGATGCACCAACCATGGATGTAGTGGAAATGGTGTTAGTTGGGCGTGTAAATAAAGAAATTGTCGCGCTAATTAACCAGGCTGGAGGTATGGCCGTAGGACTTTGTGGTAAAGATGGTAACTTAATTACGGCTCGTCCTCAAGGTGATGAAGGAATTGGTTTTGTTGGGGAAGTTAGCAGTGTCAATATCAAAATTTTAGAAACACTTTCTAGTAATGGCTATATTCCCGTAGTTTCCAGTGTTGCTGCTGATGAAACGGGACAGGCTTATAATATTAATGCTGATACCGTAGCGGGGGAAATAGCCGCAGCTTTGGGAGCAGAAAAATTAATTTTGCTCACCGATACCAGAGGAATTTTAAAAGATTATCATGACCCTTCTACCTTGATTCCGAAAATAGATATTCGGGAAGCGCGACAATTAATTGCTGATGGTATAGTTAGTGGGGGGATGATTCCTAAAGTGAATTGTTGTGTGCGATCTCTAGCTCAAGGGGTGAAAGCTTCACATATCATTGATGGTCGTATTCCTCATGCTTTACTGTTAGAAGTATTTACAGATGTGGGGATTGGGACAATGATTCTTGGTTCTCAGTTGAGACAATAATCAGGATTAATAGTTCTGGTGAATAAAATTCACGGCTACACAAACAAATTCCGCCTCCGCAGACTGCATAAAAACCAGAGATTTCTCACCCACGCAGGTGGGTTTTGTTTGTGTAGATGCGGTTTTTAACCGCCGATTTAACTAATAACTAATAACTAATGACTGAATAACTAATGACTACAGAAAGTTTAGAACTCGCTAGATCTCGTTACCAAATGGGGACAATTGCTTTTGAAAATGGTCAATATCGGGAAGCTGTAGAAAATTTAGAAAAAGCCAGCGCCCTATTAGGAAAAAATACCCGTTTTGCTGGAGAAGTAGAAATTTGGTTGGTGAATGCTTATGAAGCTGCGGGACGTTCAGAAGCAGCAATAAATCTTTGTCAACAACTTGTAGGTCATCCCCATTATGAAATTCGTCAACAAGCAAAGCGCCTAGTCTATATTTTAAAAGCACCCAAACTTAATCGTCCTCAAGAATGGATGACAGAAATTCCTGACTTTGGTATAGTTTCTGATCACAAATCGAAAATAGTTGTCAATTCCCAACCTAAAAAATCTCAATCTCAACCCAAATCTGTAGAACCAGAATATATTGATCTTAGCACGGTCAATACTAAAGATAATCGCTTTGTTTGGGTAGCTTTAATTGCTGTTTCTTTAACAATTTCCTATTTAGTTTGGTTAAGTTTTTAGCAAATAAGGAGAAACTACAATGAATGTATTCACTTTCATTAAGATAAAATCCGGATTTTTTTCAATTAGTAAAATTGGCAAAATTACCAAAATAAAACCTATTGTATTGATGGTAATACTTTCTTCATTGCTCCTATCTGGTTGTGTAAAATATGATTTAGGAGTAAATTTTAATAGCACAAATAATGGGGAATTAATACAGCATATTCAGTTAGCGGAAAAACTCACCATTTTTAGTGGTGATTATCTATCAGAATGGTTAAAAACTTTAGAAAATCAAGCGCGAACCTTAGGAGGTTCAACACAGAGAATTTCACCAGCAGAAATTATTGTTAAAATTCCCTTTACTAGTGCGAAGGAATTACAAGAAAAATTTACTGTATTTTTCAAAAATCGCAGTTCTCAAGATAGCAATAATTCAGAAATATCAGATATTACCTCAAGTTTGGTAGCAGAAGATAGGAATTTTTTCCTATTTTCTAGAAATCATCTAGTTTATGATTTAGATTTGCGTTCTTTGGCCATGCTTACCACAAAGAATAATAATTCAATTGTCAATTTAGATTTTAGTTTACAGACACCTTGGGGAACAAAAAACATTGACAATAATGAAAATGCTATTAAACCAGAAAAGCATGGTAATCAATTGATATGGACACTTAAACCAGGTGCTATCAATCATATAGAGGTGGTGTTTTGGTTACCTAATTTCCTGGGAATTGGAACTTTGTTAATTATTGGATTTGTGTGGTTGGGGTTCTATTTGAGATATACGTTATTACCAAGTCCGAGTATTCAGTTAACGGTGAAAGAGTTGTAAAATATTGGCATCAGGATGTAATTACTTCCTGAAAATGTAAAATGTTGGGTTTTATCAACCCAACCTACAGAATTTAGTAGAATTAAAATAGCGATTGTACTATTGCAAATCAAGGAAAAATTTTATAGATTTCGCTACAATGTGCAACTCTTTGACATAAAATAGTTTGAGTTTCTTGATCAAGAGTTAAACCAATTCTATAATCTCCTGCTCTAATTTTATATTTATCTTTGTCACCTTTCATTTTTCCAAGATAGCCTAACTCAAAAAGATTTTCTATTTCTAATTCAGTAAAAACAATTGCTTCTATCCCAGATTAAATCTCTTTAGGTAAAGATGCTAATTCTTTTAACAATTTCTTTGTATATTCAACTTTCTACATTGTTATTTTTAAGTAATTCTCAATATTTTAAAGCTTCATTTTTAGATAAAACTTCATCAGTTTCTACTTCTTCCATCAGTTTTGCTAATCCATAATTTTCTAAAATTTCCTCTATTTGTTGAAATTCAGTAATAGGAATTTGGACAGCAATTGGTTTTTGATTTTGATCTAAAACATAATTCTTATTGATTTGTAGCATTAATTTAACTCCTAAATCATTAGGTAGATTATAGCATATTGTCTGATAGCGTAGCGTGGCGCAAGCCATATCAGGATATCCAGGATTTTAGGATTTACAGGATTGTAAAAATTGTGTTCCTTCGATATATTCAGCCCAGGCTATATCAGCTTGATCAAATGCTGCTTTTGCTTGTTTGGTAATACAGCGTTTTCCGCTCTGATGAGGTACAAAGTTGAATCATGAAACTCTTGTGGTGCGGGCATCTTGCCCGCTAAATATGTGCCTAATAACACCGGGAAGTGCTGTATGTCAAGTAGTTAAAACTGCAATGACATGACCTTAATAACAATAAGATATGTAAATTTTTGATAAAACTTTTATAAAGTTTTTATGACCGTGTATTTTTATGATAGTTTAAATTAAACAACAAAAACTTGAGTATCTCAACAAATGAGTGATAAGTATAAAAACAGAGAAGAATTGTATCTTGAAAGACTTATACTTCGTCAAGAAGGAGAAGAAATACTTCAAGACGTAAAACAAGTTCTCACAAAAACCGCTACCATAAATAACCCTCGTCAACAGTTTAACAACTGGTTAAAATCCAAGGAAGGTCAAGCATGGAAACAAAAGGAATTTAAAAAGCGTAATGGTATATGTGCTTATTGTGGAGAAAAAATGAGAGAACAAGATATAGATGTACATCATGTTCAACCCATATCACAATATGGACATTCTGCAAACACTATAAGCAACTACAGATTACTTCATCCGAGTTGTAATAGCAAAATTCAAACACAAGTTGTTGATCTTCTATTTTAATTATCAGGAGTTTTTATCATGGATGTATCCCAATTATTAGACAAAGCAAACGAAGAGATTAAGCAGTTAACAGGAAGACTACGTGCTCAGAAAGGAGTCAATACAAAATTAAAAAATGTCATTACTGATTTACATGAAAAATTAGCAGCCATAACAAATCAGTATGAACAAATGTTAAAAAACTCTGATAGAATGATTAGAAATTATGCAGAAGAAAATGAAAAGTTGAAAAGAGAAATTGAACAGTTGCGTTCTCAAATCCGTCAAGTTTCTTGAGTAAAAATGACAAACTCATGTTAAAACTCACAGACAACATTACAAGAAAACACCTAAAAAACTGGGGTTGGACAGATTATCTGATTAAAGAAATTTGTCAAAAACTACAGTTTTCAAATATGGATGGACTAAAAAGCTTCAGAGTGAGTGATATTAAGGAGTCTATTTTAGAAAAAATAGATAGTCCCAGAATTACCGATGCTACTCAAAAGCGTTTACTTTTTGTCTTAGATAAGATTGAAGGTAACGATAATCTTATAGAAGCTGATTTTCTTGGTAAACTAAGTTTTGAAGAAAGAATAAGTTTTCTAAGAAGTCAAAGAGAAAAACTACGTACAGAAGGAGACGAAATTCTTAAAGATGTCAAAAAACTGCTTAGGAAAACTGAGAAAATAATTAACTAAAAATAAACAGCTTTTTCCTGATCTGAGTAGATAAATTTTCCCAAATGAGGTAAATATTTATAAATAAAAACATAAATATTCTGCGTATCTATTTACCTCATTAAGTTTATGTATCATTTGAACGTTATAAATATCCTCTTCTGGATCATTGCACTCTGTAAATCCTGTTTCTGCTAATTTCATAAACTCTCTTATTTCCAAAGCCTTCCTAATTTCTGCAATTAATTCATTAATTTCTTCTACCGTAAATTGGAGAATTATGGCTTTAATTTCCTCTTGTTGAGTATTCATCAATTACAATTCCTTTTTGTCATAAAATACAACTAAATGAGTAAATCATCTAATAATAATCTACCCTCAATCGGTTCATATTTATCTTCTAATAACCATAATTTGGCTGTTTGATAATCATTACTAAAAAATATCACTTCCTAATTTTTAGCAGAATCATAAACTTGACATTTACCTTGTTCATCTGCTAATAATAAAAGTATATAAGGTGGCGTTAACATTGGATCAATCCACACCTCTGTAAATTGCCAATTATTCTGTACTTGGTTTTGTTCTAGGGATAACGTGATATTTGTCGTCTTCATTGATTTTTATTTCTCCATAATAAAAGTTAATCTGTGTGCTATCGGGACTAATTCTATAACCAATTACTTCACTAAAATATAAACCATATCTTTCATATTGTCTTATTTTACCTACAGCAGTTTCCGATATTATGAAGTACAGATATTAATGATAAAAATCTTGTGGTGCGGGCATCTTGCCCGCTAAAAGCCTACCTCATTAGGATGAAATCTGCTGTATATATTCTCCTCTTTCTATAATAGCCTGAGTAACTGATTCTAAGATTTGAGCATTTATAAAAATATGTACTGCAAGTCCTTTCTTTAAAAGTCGCTGCATTTAGGAAGTATTTTGTAAATGCTTGGCTATATGTTTTGTATCTAATTCTATAGGATAATTAATACCTGTCATTGTGTTTGATGTTAATATCCTCTCCCAAAGCTAATCGCAAGTTTAACGGAAAAATCTTCAGGAGCATCAATAGAAATCTTTCTTAATTTAGACATTATACTGGGCTTTTTAACTGGCTTTTCTGCACTACTTAATTGTTCAATTAATCCATAAACTTGATTAAGTTCTTCTTGAGTTAAACCTTCTAATTTCTCTTGAATTATTTGTTTTGTCACCATAGTAACTTACCTAATGTAAACTTTACTTCTTAAATTATAACCTACAAACTGTCTATTTCTGACAAATTCGTTTACCAGTAACTCCTGTAACAATTCCCTTACAATAAAATAAAGAAAACAAGACATAGCAGGAGAAAGGCTAAATCATGTTAGCAGAATACCAACAACACACCCAAGAACGCGCCCAACTCAGTATTCCCCCCTTACCATTAGACGCAGTACAAACTTCAGAATTATGTGAATTACTGAAAAATCCCGCCCCAGGTACGGAAGAGTTATTATTACATTTATTACGCGATCGCATTCCCCCCGGAGTAGATCAAGCAGCTTATGTAAAAGCCGGATTTCTTACTGCTATTGCTAAAGGAGAAATTACCAGTCCCTTAGTCTCTGCTATCCAAGCAGTAGAATTACTGGGAACAATGGTAGGCGGTTATAACGTTCAATCCTTAATTGATTTACTCTCTTCCCCGGTAGCAGAAACCGCAGCAATAGCATTGAGCAAAATCCTGTTAGTTTATGATGCGTTTCATGATGTATTAGAACTATCAAAAACCAACAAATACGCTAAAAAAGTGGTAGACTCCTGGTCCGCAGCGGAATGGTTTACCACTCGTCCCACATTACCAGCATCTATCACCGTCACGGTTTTCAAAGTTCCCGGAGAAACTAACACTGACGACTTATCACCAGCAACCCACGCTACAACCCGTCCAGATATTCCTTTACACGCCTTAGCAATGTTAGAAACCCGACAACCGGGAAGTTTAGAAACCATTGCAGACTTAAAGAAAAAAGGACATCCTGTGGCCTATGTCGGTGACGTGGTGGGTACAGGTTCATCTCGTAAATCTGCAATCAATTCTGTATTATGGCATTTAGGTAATGATATCCCCTTTGTACCAAATAAACGGGCTGGAGGCTATATTTTGGGTAGTGCGATCGCACCTATCTTTTTTAACACCGCCGAAGATGCGGGAGCTTTACCCATACAATGCGATGTTACAAAAATGGCAACTGGTGACGTAATTACCATCTACCCCTACAAAGGTGAAGTTACCAACGCCGCAGGAGAAGTAATTTCCACCTTCAGCCTCAAACCTGACACCATTTTAGACGAAGTTCGCGCAGGTGGCCGCATTCCCCTATTAATTGGCCGTACCCTCACCGACAAAACCCGTCAAGCCTTGGGTTTAGCACCCAGCGATTTATTTATCCGTCCTCAAGCACCAACCGACACCGGAAAAGGCTACACATTGGCGCAGAAAATGGTCGGTAAAGCCTCTGGTTTACCAGGAGTACGTCCGGGGACATCATGCGAACCAATCATGACCACAGTGGGTTCTCAGGACACTACAGGACCAATGACCAGAGACGAATTAAAAGAACTGGCTTGTTTAGGTTTCAGTGCAGATTTAGTCATGCAAAGTTTTTGTCACACAGCCGCTTATCCCAAACCGGTAGATATCAAAACCCATCAAGAACTACCAGACTTCATTTCCTCTCGTGGTGGCGTGGCTTTGCGTCCCGGTGATGGTATCATTCACTCCTGGTTAAACCGGATGTTATTACCCGACACCGTGGGAACAGGAGGAGACTCCCATACCCGCTTTCCCTTGGGTATATCCTTTCCTGCAGGTTCTGGTTTAGTGGCCTTTGCCGGTGCATTGGGTGTAATGCCCTTAGATATGCCAGAATCGGTATTAGTCCGTTTTAAAGGAGAATTGCAACCAGGAATTACCTTGAGAGATATTGTTAACGCCATTCCTTATGTAGCTATGCAGAAAGGATTATTAACAGTGGAAAAACAGAACAAGAAAAATGTTTTTTCCGGGCGAATTTTGGAAATTGAAGGATTACCAAATTTGAAAGTAGAACAAGCATTTGAATTAACAGATGCTTCCGCCGAACGTTCTTGTGCAGGTTGTACAATTAAGTTAAGTGAAGAGACAATAGCGGAATATTTGCGTTCCAATATTGCTCTGTTAAAAAATATGGTAGCACGGGGTTATAGTGATGCCAGAACTATCCTGCGGCGCGTGGCAAAAATGGAGGAATGGTTAGCCAATCCTGTATTATTATCTGCTGATGCAGATGCCGAATATGCAGCAGTAATTGAGATTGATTTAAACGAAATCAAAGAACCAATTGTAGCGGCACCGAATGACCCTGATAATGTTAAGTTATTATCAGAAGTTGCGAATGATCCAGTACAGGAAGTTTTCGTAGGTTCTTGTATGACAAATATCGGACATTATCGAGCAACAGCCAAGGTTTTAGAAGGAGCAGGAGCGGTAAAAGCGCGGTTATGGATTGCACCTCCGACAAGAATGGATGAACATCAATTAAAACTAGAAAAAGTGTATGATGTTTTTGTAAGTGCGAATGCGAGAACGGAGATTCCAGGATGCAGTTTATGTATGGGAAATCAGGCAAGAGTTGATGATAATACAACGGTGTTTTCTACCTCAACTCGTAACTTTAATAATCGCATGGGAAAAGGCGCTCAAGTGTATTTAGGTTCAGCGGAATTGGCTGCGGTTTGTGCGTTGTTGGGGCGTATTCCTACAGTTAAGGAATATATGGAGATTGTGGGGGAGAAAATTAATCCTTTTGCTGATAATTTGTATCGTTATTTGAATTTTGATCAAATTGTTGGTTTTGAGGATGAGGGGAGAGTGATTAGTAAGGAGGAACAGGCGGCTTTGGTATAATTTAGGTGAGGGTGGGTTCTTTGTGGACTCACCTGAAATGTTATAATAGTTTATTATTGGGGTAAACAATGCCAGCAAAAGATATCTACCATGATGGATTTAAAAACGCTTTACTCAAGGATGGTTGGCAGATTATTCGTGATCCTTATACCATTAGATATGAAGGATTAAAACTATTTGCTGATCTTGCCGGAAAAAAGTTGTTTTCTGCACAAAAAGAAGATACTAATATTGTAGTGGAAATTAAAAGTTTCTTGAGTCTGTCCCTAATTCATGAGTTTCAATGTGCTTTAGGACAATATATTTTATACCGTACACTGCTAAGACAATTACATCCTGATTATCGTGTTTACTTAGCAATCGAACAAGAGGCTTATGAAACTTTTTTTCAAACAAAAGGGATTCAACTTGTCATAGAGGAATATAAAATTTTACTGATTGTAATTAATATTGTTCAGGAGGAAATTGTCCAATGGATAAATTAAATAATTATCGTGCAATTGTCAAAAAAATATTAACAGAATATGATCAAATAGCTAGTCAAACTCCTAATATTTCTGGAGTTGATACAGTCTTATCTTTTGATGATGAAAGAGATCAGTATTTATGGTTTGATGTAGGTTGGAATGAAAGAAAACGAGTGAAGGCAATTACTGTTTATGTGAGAATTAAAAATGAAAAGATTTACATTGAGGAAGATTGGACCCAGGAAGGTATTGCAACGGAGTTATTAAGGGAAGCTGTACCGAAAGAGGATATTGTTTTAGCTTTTCATGATCCTGAAACTCGTAAGTTTACAGAGTTTGCTATTGCTTAATAGAGAAAAACTTTGTTAGTATGATTTAGGTTAAGGTGGGTCTGGATGGACTCACCTTAATGTTATAATTTATGTTATGATTAATATTTTATGTGGAAAAGTCAGTTTAAGAAAGCAATATAATCTTTAGAAAGATCGTGTTTCTGTATATTTAGCCGATGTCAAAAAAATGTTACTATAATATCAATGAACTTAAACTAAGGAGGAAAATGGCAAAGGATATCTACCATTTCTTATTTTTTACAATACGAAGATGCCCAACTTTACGCTGATCTACTTGCTGAAAAAACGTTATTAGCTGAACAAAATGATCGTACCATTGTTGTGGAAATAAAAAGTTTTATTAATCCTTCTCTGATGAGGGATTTTGAATTGGCATTAGGACAATATATTGTATATCGTGATATTTTAGATTTATCTGAAAAACATTATGCCATTTATTTAGCTGTTAAAGACACTGTATTTGAGAGCTTTTTTCAAAGAAAATCAGTTAAAGCTATTGTTAAACGTCATCAGGTAGAGTTTATTGTTTTTAATAACGAACAGGAGGAAATTGTATCATGGATAAGCTCACAAGATATGGAGAAATAATCAAAAAAATCTTAACAGAATATTATCAAATTGTTGAAAAAGCTCCTGATTTTCACCCGGAAAATTGTCTAATTTTTGATGACAATAATCATCATTATTTTTGGCGTAGTATTGATTGGGTTAACAAAAAAAGAGTTAATAATACTCATATTTATGTTCGCATTAAAAATGAAAAGATTTACATTGAGGAAGATTGGACCCAGGAGGGAATAGCAACGGAGTTATTAAGGGAAGGTGTACCAAAAGAGGATATTGTTTTAGCTTTTCATGATCCAGAAACTCGGAAGTTTACAGAGTTTGCTATTGCTTAATACTTTCTCTTGATCCTAAATTTAATCTATAGGAAAACAAAAATGAACTTTTACACAGTTGTTCTCAAACAAAGTTCTGATTTTTGGGTGGGTTTGTGTTTAGAAAATGGTATTGTTGGACAGGGAGATACTCAAGAAGATGCAGTTAATAAATTAAAGGACGCAATAGCATCTTTTGAAGATGTTTATGAATCAGAAGATAATATTTATAAATCTCCTATTTCTATAGATGAATTACATGAATTTTTGTTAGTTGAGGAAAAAGAAAAACAATCAGAAATCTATGAATTGAGGAAGGTTTATGCCTAAAAATATACCTTCTTTAAAACCCAAAGAATTAATTAAATTATTAGAAAAAGCAGGTTGTACTTTTCATAGAGAGGGAAAAGGTGATCATTTTACAGGTTGATTTTCACATTTTCACAGGTCTGATTTTTACACTTTTACAAATTTTATTTTCACATTTTCACAGGCTAGAAGCCTGTGCCACTTAATTAGATATAATTCTATGAATTTGGATATACTCTAAATATTAATCATGAACAACATCATACTAACACTATGGAAATAGAACAATCTAAACTTTTATCAGTGGAAACTAATCCACAACTAGACATCAAAAAGAGATGTTTACCCCATTGGGAATTAGCGGGATCTGTTTATTTTATAACTTTTAAAACTTGGGATAAGTTGGAATTAAATAATGAAGCAATGCAAACAGTTTTAAACTGTTGTTTGTTTTTTGATGCTAGTCAAAATAAAAATCAAATTAGATATCGTACTTTTGCTTTAGTAATTATGCCAGATCATCTTCATTGGTTAATGCAGCCTTTACCTAAATCAGAAAATGAATGTTGGTCTTTAAGCAGTATTATACATAGTATTAAAAGTTATAGTTCTAAGCAAATTCCCAAAGTTATGAAGCATATTGGCATTGTGTGGCAAGATGAAAGATATGATCGGATAATGAGAAATCATCAAGAGTTTGTGAATACTTGGAATTATATTAGGGAAAATCCTGTTAAAGCTAATTTAGTGGAAACTCCTGAAGATTATTCTTTTTTATGGGAAGAATTTTAGTTAAAATAATTGTGAATTGTGGAACAGGCATCCTGCCTGTTATCTTATGAAAGTAATTAACACTAATCATTTGATAGAGTTAATTTTAAAAATTTTACAGGTTGATTTTGGAATTTTCACAGTTTGATTTTAACAGTTTCACAGGCTAGAAGCCTGTGCCACTATCTATATTTATGAAGCTTCAAAAACTAACATTTTTTTGTCAAAATATTTTTTAAGTTTTACATATTCTTCTGCTATGTTGAAAAAATCCTCTTTTTTTTCTATTTCTCTAGATTGTTCAAAAATAGCTTCTTTTATAACCTCCCATATTGTTTCATTAACAAAGTAATATCTTGATTTACGGTGTAATAAAATTTCTGATTCACCGATGAGTAATTTTTGTACTTCAGGTATATTAGCGTTGATCATAACATATTCAGTCTCTATATTTTCAGTAAATTTACTGTCTAGTGTTTCATCAATATTTTCACTTTCTTCTTTTGCTAAAATTTTCTTTAACTCTTGTAAAATATCATCATGTTTTTTATCTTTAGTAAATTCTTCAGAAAAATATTTAAGTCTTGCAAAATGAAGAGATGTAGTCATAAATTTTAATTCCTAGCTTGTTTAATATATTCAACTAATTCAGGTAAGCTATTTACTTTTTTCAAGGCTTTTACAAGGCGATCAACTGAATCACAATCATAATATTGTATGTCTATATTAGGAAATTCTGTTTTAAGCTGTTCTAAAATACTCTTATTGTTTTCGTCTAAACGATTAACAGGGAAGATATAACGAAAGCCGCTTGGTTGTCTTCTTTTCAATAGCTTTTTTACGTCATTTATCCATTTTTTAAGACTACCTTGATTAATAGAAGCATCCTAGGATTAAATGTTAAAGGAACTTTGGCAGTGATTCGTAAATTACAGCTAAATGGTAAAATTAATATTTCTGATTTAGATATATTGTACCAACAAATTATGAACGTTAATTTTAGAGTAAAACGAGAAATTTTTGATAGTATTTTTGAGGATTGATAAAGGAATTGTAATTGATGAATATTAAACAAGAACTTAAAGCAATGATTCTACAATTTACTGTATTTGCGATATCTGAAACAAAGCTAAAAATGTACATTCCCAAACTAAACGAGGTTGAGCATAACAAAGTAAATGTTTCCGAGTTTTTTCTAACTGTTGAATAATTTTCGGTTCATGTATTTGTTGCCAATAGTATTGTTGTAAATAATCAATTAACCATAATTGCGCTTCTGTATCTAATTCTTTATCAATTTTCTTCCCTAATTCTAAAGCATGACGATAAGATGTTGGTCTTTTTTTCACCTGTTCCATAAATTCGCTAGGAATATTTTGCAATTGTTGGTAAGATGAAATCGCATTTCCTGGACTACCTGCGGCTATATTTAACACTTCTGGATGTTGCAAAATCTCTGTATTTCCTGTTTGCGTCAATACCTGCTTCATAGCAGCATTATCTAAACGATAAAAAGGAATTTTCTGACAACGAGATACTAAAGTTGGTAATACAGATTCCGGGGAAGGTGCAATTAAAATTAATGTCGCTTTTCCCGGTTCTTCTAAAGTTTTTAATAACGCATTGGCCGCAGATTCTGCCATGGTTTCTGCTTGTTCTAATACTATCACATTTCTCGCCGCTTCCAAGGGTGGACGAGCCAGAAATTGGGTAATTTCTCGAATTTGTTCTAACCGAATTACTGGTGGTGCTTTGCGTTTAACTCCCTTTTGTGCTGCTTCTGCTGGAGTAAATCTTTGTCCTTGATATTGATAAGTTGGTTCTACCCACAATAAAGCTGGATGATTTCTTTGTTTAATTCGATGTTGTAAAATCGGAATTTGATCAGGTTTTACAAAACTAGAAAAAAGTAATTCTATAAAACACTGTGCTGCTAAACTTCTACCCACACCATCTGCACCTACAAACATATAAGCAGGCGCAACTCGGTTCTGTTTAACGGACTGGGTTAGTAATTCTACCGCTTGTTGTTGTCCGATTAATGACGAAAACATAATTATGAAAACAGCCGTTTCTGTAAAATCTTTTGTATATTTTGCTGCACAATTTCTTGACTCCCACTGCTATCTACTCGCACAATTCGGGATGGATAGGATACATATAAATTCTTATATCCCCTTTGTACTCGACGATGAAAAGCAATTGTTTCCTGTTCAATGCGATCTAATGTAGCTTGTCCACGTTTGCGCGATAAACCTACCTCCACATCTACATCTAACCAAATAGTTATATCACTTGTTAAACCTCCAGTAGCAATCTGATTGAGATTATTAATTAGACTCATATCTAAACCCCTGCCATAACCTTGATAAGCAATGGTAGAATCTGTATAGCGATCGCATAAAATATATTTTCCCATAGCTAAATTCGGTTTTAATTCCTCTTCAATATGTTGCGCCCTATCCGCAGCATACAACAAAAGTTCCGTAATATCACTTACTGGCTTATTGGCTGACTTTGACAATAATAACCCCCGTAAATCCTTCCCTAACTCCGTTCCTCCCGGTTCACGAGTCAGCACCACTGAGATATTTAAACTTTCTAGCCACTGAGAACAAAAGTGCATCTGAGTAGTTTTACCACATCCTTCTACCCCTTCAAAGACAATTAATTTACCATTCATGTTGTTAAATTTTGTAGAATTATGATTTTTTAGACATCCCTGTTTGTGTACACTTGATCAAGAAAAACTTGAAAAGAGGCAATTTCATTAATACATATAATGGTAAATCTGTACAGTATATAAATTCAACATTTCTGGTTATATCTGTGTTGTTATGCTATCATGTCTCCTATTACACTGCGGCGTAAGTGAATGAACCATTTTCAAGCTTTGTAATCTATCAAATTTTCGGAGCTTTTAATGGTCATGTTATTTCCGCCAAACTGTACTAGGATTTGTGACTAAAAATTCAAAAATTTACCAAGAGCCATGACTTTAGCTGTGATTAAATTCTCTTCGGAGGATTGTGGGATTTGCCACAAAATGTCTTTTTATGACGAAAAAGTGGCTGGGGAATTAGGTTTGCAGTTTATAGATGTAAAAATGCAGGATACAGCAACTTACCGCCAATACCGTAATATTTTACTGGCTCAGTATCCAGATAAATCAGAAATGGGATGGCCTACTTACATTGTTTGTAATTCACCGGAGGGAGAATTTGAGATTCTGGGTGAGGTAAAAGGGGGACATCCAAAAGGAGAATTTAGAAGTCGTCTTCAAGAAGTGCTAAATAGCATTGATAATGAGGAAGAGACGGGCTAAGTTGCAATCTCCTAACCCCCAAACATCCTGTAATTGATGCGATATGTAAGGGTTTAGCACTGCTAAACCCCTTAACGGGTGACAAGTTATGTATCACTTCTTTGTCAATTTGTCAATAGGGAATTTTTGCGATCGCTCAAATTAGATCATTTCTGAGCAAATTTATGGCTAAAATTGTTGAAGGAATAGCTATTAATTTTGTAAAGTTTTGTATCAGCTTGGGAAATTTATTTCTGAAACCATTGTAAATAAAGGGGTTGGAGACTGACATCTTTTGAAAGATCCAAAATTGACAATAATAACCCAATTATGAAATTCTCTGAAATTATAGCAAATCGCTGAAAGTATAGCAACCTCGTTGATAAATAGAAAAGATTCTCAATTAATTATTAAGGAAATATAAAGGCAAATTGCTAAAAGTTATAAATATCAAAAGTATTATTGATTTTATATAATTTAAGCTTATCATACAGCCATGATGAATAATATATCTGATAAATAGCATCTAGGATAAAACTAAGAGCATAATATTGATATTATAATTGTGCGATAGCGAAGCGCTGCTGCAAGCAGTTCGCTCGTTTGACACACAAACCGTAAATCTAGCCAGATTACCAGCTTGGACAATTGAAAATGGTATCATATATTCTCGTTTTGCTTGATTACGCGCGAGGAAATAAGTGAAAGTTTTAGTTATCGGGAATGGGGGACGGGAACACGCTCTAGCGTGGAAATTGCTACAATCTGATCAAATTGAGGAAGTTGTCTGTGTGCCGGGTAATGGGGGTACAGCAACTATGCAAGGTTGTCAAAACTTGTCCCTAGCGGTAGATGACTTTGCAGGTATCAGTGAATATGCGATCGCTAATAGTATTTCTTTAGTAGTTGTCGGTCCAGAAGTGCCTTTAGCTCAGGGAATTACTGATTATCTGCAAAATCAAGGCTTAATGGTATTTGGTCCAAACAAAGCCGGGGCGCAAATAGAAGCGAGTAAAGCCTGGGCTAAAGCATTAATGGCAGAAGCGGGAGTTCCTACGGCCAAAGCTGCGGTATTTACGGAAGCAGCTTCAGCAAAGGCATACATTCATGACCAAGGAGCGCCCATTGTGATCAAAGCCGATGGTTTAGCTGCTGGTAAAGGTGTCACAGTTGCCGAAAATATTGCCCAAGCGGAACAAGCCATTGAGGCGATTTTTCAAGGACAGTTTGGCATTGCTGGTAATTATGTGGTAATTGAAGAATGTTTACTGGGACAAGAAGTATCAATTTTAGCTCTAACTGATGGTTTAACAATTCGGCCGTTGTTACCTGCTCAGGATCACAAGCGTGTCGGTGAAGGTGATACTGGAGACAATACTGGAGGTATGGGTGCTTATGCTCCCGCGCCCATTGCCACAGCGGAGTTAATGGCAAGAGTGCAAACAGAGGTATTAGAAAGAACTATCTCCGCTTTACAAGCTAGGGGAATTGACTACCGAGGCGTTTTGTATGCTGGGTTAATGATTACACCTGATGGTGATTTTCGGGTTTTAGAATTTAACTGTCGGTTTGGTGATCCTGAAACCCAGGTAATTTTACCGTTACTGGAAACACCTTTAGAATATCTGATCTTGGCTTGTATAGAACAGCGCTTGGCGGATATGCCACCAATTGCTTGGAAACAAGGTGCAGCAGCGACAGTAGTGGCTGCTTCTGGGGGTTATCCGGGAGAATATGTCAAAGGTAAGGTAATTAATGGCTTGGTAGCAGCAGATATGGCCGGGGCGACCGTGTTTCATGCGGGGACAAAATTAAATGCAGACCAGGAAATTATTACGGATGGCGGTAGAGTGTTAAATGTAACTGGAATCGGTGCGGATTTCCAGGAAGCTTTAGCTCAAGCTTATGCAGGTATTAAAGAAATTGAATTTGATCAGATGTATTATCGTCGGGATATTGGTTATCGGGTTTCTAACGGGTAATTGACGCTCCCCGCCCTATAAAGGGACGGGGATTCTTGTTTCAATTGTTACCAAGTCTGGGTAGAGGGTCATCTCTCCACAAGCGTTAGAAGTTCCGGTGCGCCCCACCGTACTTAGATCATAGCCAGTTTGTTTTAGTGCTTTAGTTAGGATGTTAATTGCAGCATTGTGGTCACGGTCAAGTATGCACCCACATTTACAAACATGAGTTCTAACTGATGGGGTATTACGGCGTTTTCTGATAAATTTCGTCTGTGGGGACTTGATCACTTTTGGGTGTTGACATACTCACCGACCTGAAGGTGCGATGATTCTTGACACTTCACTGGAACACGCCACAAGTGGTCTTATCGTCCCTCCATGTCCGTTTAAAGTCTCCCAATGCCATAAGGCGACTATAACCAAATTCTAACATAAAGCCGTCCTAAAAGCGATGCACTGAGCTTGCCGAAGTGGACGGGGCTTGTATCCCAGATTTTTGGTCAGTCCAAATTTTTTTGTGATTGTATCCCAAATTGTATCCCAACTTGCGCCGCAAAGGGACAAAACTTTGTATGCTGAATCTATATAGTTGTTGATAATTATTAATTCAAAAAGGTGCAAGAAGATTTTCGCTTAATTGTTGATTTGGTTTCGGTGTTTGCTGTCGCAGCTTGCGGTGGTCTATTAGCGGCACTTTTAAAGCAACCTGTGTTACTAGGATATATCATCGGTGGTATGGTTGTTGGACCTACTGGACTGGGATTAATTAAGGAAATTGTCCAGGTGGAAACTTTAGCCCAGTTTGGGGTGGCTTTTTTGTTGTTTGCTTTGGGTGTGGAATTTTCTTTGACGGAACTGAAGAAAGTTAAGGCGATCGCCCTGGGAGGTGGTACTTTACAAATTATCCTCACTATTCTCGTCACTGTGTTCGTGTGTGGTGTTACAGGAGCTTGGGGAACTTTACCCGCTAAAGGTGTGTTTCTGGGTTCGATTTTGTCTTTGTCTTCCACTGCTGTAGTCCTCAAATGTCTCATGGAACGCAATGAAACGGAAACACCCCACGGACAGGTAATGTTGGGGATTCTTGTCGTCCAGGATTTGGCTCTAGGATTAATGTTAGCTGTATTACCTGCTCTCCATCAACCAGGAGAAGCTATTGGTGTGGCCGTGGTTATGGCTTTGGTGAAGATTGGTTTATTTGCGGCTGGCGCTTATGCGGCGGGAATTTGGTTAATTCCACGGTTATTAAGGTTATTAGCTGGTACGGAAAGTAAGGAGTTATTTTTATTAGGTGTGGTAACAATCTGTTTGGGAATTGCGCTCTTAACAGAATATTTAGGGTTATCCATTGAAATGGGCGCATTTGTCGCTGGTTTGATGATTTCTGAGGTAGAATATGCTGATGAAACTTTAACTATTGTTGAACCTTTACGCGATATATTTGCTAGTTTGTTTTTTGCAGCCATTGGGATGTTAATTGACCCGGTATTTTTGTGGCAAAATCTGGAGTTAATTCTCGGATTAGTGGCTTTGGTTTTTGTAGGTAAGTTTTTAATTATTACTCCTTTAGTCAGGCTATTTCGCTACCCTTTAAAAACTGCTTTAATTGCTGGTTTGGGACTAGCTCAAATTGGGGAATTTTCCTTTGTTCTCGCTAGTGAAGGACAAGCTTTGGGTTTGGTTTCTCGGCGCATATATTTACTAATTTTGGGAACTACGGCTGTTACTTTAATGTTAACTCCCTTTATCCTGCGATTATTACCTTTTTTATTCGATTTTGCGGAATCTATTCCTTGGCTTAAACCCTATTTAGTCAATGATCAAGCTCTTGATTTATCGGCAGATTTACCACAGAAGAATCATATAGTAGTTTGTGGTTATGGCCGCATTGGTCAGAATTTGGTGAAGTTGTTACAGCAATATCAATTACCTGTGGTGGTTATTGACCAATCGGAAAGTCGTATTCAGCAGTTACGGGAAGCGGGTATACCCTATGTTTATGGTAATTCTGTCAGTCTTCATGTATTAGAAACTGCTGGAGTAAGTCACGCTCAAGGTATGGCCATTGCTCTTCCAGATCCGGCAAGTATTCGACTATGTTTAAAACGGGCTTTAGAACTATGTCCAGAATTAGATACAGTTGTCCGTGCTACTCAAGATAAAAATATTGAAGTTCTTTATCAATTGGGAGCAAAGGAAGTAATACAACCTGAATTTGAAGCTAGTTTAGAAATGGCAAATCATCTATTAATTGCGGTTGGTTTGTTGCCAGATTTGGTACAACAGAAAATCCAGGAAATTCGCCAAAATCATTATTTAGATTTACGTCCTGAACGTTCTGCTGCTGAAGTTTCTCAGTATTTACAAAAGGTGACTCGTGATCTGAATCGTCGTTGGTATGATTTACCAGCAAATTCTCCTTTAATTGGGATGACTTTAGAAGAAGTGAATATGCGTTATTTAACTGGAGTCAGTTTAATGGCTATTCGTCGTGCTGATGGTGAAGAAATCGATTATCCTAATCATCAAACTACATTTCTTTTAGGCGATCGCTTGTTGGTGGTAGGATCAAACCAGGAACTTAATGCTTTAATCGCCTTTGCTGAGGGGAAAATCACTATTAAATAGAAAGGATTTTGACGAATGCTGGGTAGTCCTATATCAAATTGATTGGCTGTCATATATTCGTAATCATTAAAATTATCACATCAACTGACAATTGACAAAATACTGCATAAAATTAATGAATCTTTGACTTATCAAAAAACAACAAATGGCCATCGAATTTACTAAGTATCACGGACTCGGTAATGATTTTATTCTCATTGATAACCGTTCCTCATTAACACCAGTATTGACACCAGAGAAAGCGGTACAGTGGTGCGATCGCCATTTTGGTATCGGTGCAGATGGTGTTATTTTTGCCCTTCCTGGACAAAATGGCACGGACTACACTATGCGGATTTTTAACTCCGATGGTTCAGAACCAGAAATGTGTGGGAATGGGATTCGCTGTTTAGCGGTATTTTTGACAGAATTAGAAGGCATTAACCGTACCAAAGATAAATATAGTATTCATACCTTAGCAGGTGTGATTGTACCCCAACTCACAGATGATGGTCAAGTAAAAGTAGATATGGGTGAACCGCGATTATTAGCAGAGGAAATTCCTACTAATTTAGCATCTAGTGGGCTTCAAGTCATTAATCATCCCTTAGAAGTAGCCGGGAAAACTTGGGATGTTACCTGTGTCAGCATGGGCAACCCTCACTGTATCACATTTGTAGAAGATGTTGCAGCAGTTGATTTAGAAAGCATTGGTTCCCAATTTGAAAATCATCCGGTATTTCCTAAGAAAACCAATACAGAATTTATTGAAGTCGTAAATCGCAACTACTTGAAAATGCGCGTTTGGGAGCGGGGTGCGGGAATTACCCTCGCTTGTGGCACTGGTGCTTGTGCGTCCTTAGTAGCAGGAGTATTGAATGATAAATGCGATCGCACTGCTATGATTGAATTACCCGGTGGGACTTTAGAAATCGAATGGTCAGAAATTGACAACCGGATTTACATGACAGGACCTGCAGAACGGGTATTTACAGGTAAATATTAAATTGAGCCTGTTTTGAGTTCTAAATAATATAAGCGATTGTCTACAGAATTATTGTAGGCGATCTGCTTGCAGCAGCTGTATCTAAAAAGACAATTCTTGAAATAACTCTATCAAAGGAAGATTAAAATTAGGAATAACATTTTCTCCATCAAGACTATCTTCCAATTGCAAAAGCTGTGATGGCTTAGGTTTGCGGTAAATCAATACACATTCTTCGTCTGGCAATATTACCCATGCTAAACGAGTTCCATTTTCAAAATACTCTACTAATTTATGATGAATTTCTTCAAAAGTGTTATTAGGAGAAATAATTTCTACAGCTAAATCAGGAGCGCCATCAAAAAAACCCTTGGGTAATCGCTTTAAACCTTGTAACCTTTCTTTAGAAATAAAGGCCAGATCAGGCGATCTTTTGTTACCAGTTTTCATTTTAAAAGCAGTGCTAGAATCACAAGTTATACCGAGCTTATAATTACGTACAAAACCTGTTAAAAAATATCCCAGAGTAAGAGCTAAGTAGCCATGTTCTACACCTGAATTTGCCACAATAATTAGCTCTCCATTCACATATTCATAAAGATTATCATTTTCCTTCAATAACATAAATTGCTCATCTGTCAAGGTCTGATGATTAGCTGAAGGCTGAATTAATTCTAAATTTGTGGTTGTAGTTTGGGTCATTAGATTTAACTCCACAGATGAAACTAATATCCTAATATCAATGATTATACAAAGTTTTCATCCTTTAATCCTGGATATCCTGATTCTGACTTGCTGGTACATTTTGTAGTAAAATTAGTGCTATTTAAGAGGAAAGTAAAAAAATGACCCGTGTGATCATCGTGCGTCATGGACAAAGTACCTACAATATAGAAAAACGTATTCAAGGGCGTACTGATGCGTCATCTTTAACCCCAAAGGGCTGTGATGATGCCAGTAAAGCAGGTAAAGCCCTCAGTAGTATTTCATTTCAAGCTATTTATAGTAGTCCCCTGCAACGGGCAAAATCAACAGCGGAAATTATCCGCAGTCAATTGGCTACACAAGCTCCCATAATTCAAATTGATGAACAATTGGTGGAAGTTGATTTACCGCTTTGGGCAGGAATGACGACGAGTGAGGTCAAAGAACAGTTAACAGCAGATTACCGCATCTGGAAGGAACTTCCCCATGAATTTCGCATGGTTTTACAGGAAAATTCCGAAACTAAAGAACATTTTCCAGTTTTAGCATTATATGCCCAAGCTAAACAATTTTGGCAAGAGATTCTCCCCCAGCACCAAGGTGAAACTATCCTCATTGTTGGTCATAATGGGATTAATCGCGCCTTAATTAGCACTGCTTTGGGCATTTCCCCCAGTCGTTACCATTGTTTACAACAGTCTAACTGCGGAATTAGTGTTTTAAATTTTGCTGGTGGTTTGGGTGAACCAGTACAGTTAGAATCTATGAATCAAACCCAACATCTGGGTGAAACCTTCCCTTCTTTGCGTCCCGGTCATCAAGGGGTAAGATTATTGTTGGTGCGTCATGGTGAAACTGAATGGAATCGTCAAGGTAAGTTTCAAGGACAAATTGATATTCCCCTCAATGATAATGGCAGAAATCAAGCCGCAAAAGCCGCAGAATTTCTCAAAGATGTGAATATTGATTTTGCGGTTAGTAGCACTATGTCCCGTCCCAAGGAAACGGCGGAAATTATTTTAAAATATCATCCTAGTTTAAACTTGCAACTGTTTGCCGGTTTAAGAGAAATTAGTCATGGACTGTGGGAAGGTAAATTTGAATCGGAAATTGAACGGGAATTTCCCGGGGAATTAGAAAAGTGGCGTACAATACCCGCAGAAGTACAGATGCCAGAAGGAGAAAACCTAGAACAGGTAAGAGAACGCAGTGTTAGTGATTGGAATACGATAATTAAAACCGCCGAATCTCAGCAATTACAACTAGGTTTGGTCGTCGCTCATGATGCGACTAATAAAACTCTATTGTGCCATATTCTCGGTTTATCAGGAGAAAATTTCTGGAATTTCCGTCAAGGTAATGGTGCTGTGAGTGTGATTGATTATCCTGCTGGTAGTCAAGGTTATCCGGTTCTGCAAGCAATGAATATTACTGGACATTTAAGTAATAGTGTACTGGATAAAACTGCCGCTGGGGCGTTATAGTTTGCGCTTGATAATTTGCGCTTGATAATTTGCTAAGTTGTTGGGGTAATTGATGAATTACCCTGACTCGTACTTTTGATTGATCTAGCTGTGCATAGATTTTAGGATTTACACAGGAGTTAGGAAAGAATAAATCATGTATCGCTAAACCGAAAAATGCAGCGTATTTTCACTAACTATAAAAATCTTCATCCAATATTTGCTCAACAGAAAATGGACAAATATCAGGATATTCACTTTCATCAGCAATACGCACTCCAAAAGCAGCAAATTTACTTTCTTTAATTGCTAATTTACGTCCTTGAGAATAGGCTTTATTTATAGCTTCTAAAAGAAAACTTTTGAGAGAAGGAGTATTTTCTAAATTGTTTAAAACTCGTTGACGATGTTCAATAACTGAGTGATACCAACTCATTTTCATACTATCTGGAGCATCTTGGACTTTTAGCTTTAGCAAATGAGCTAACAAGATCATAAGATTACTTGTAAGTGCATTTTTTTCCGATTTACCCAAATCATTTAATTCCTCAATTAGATATTCAATATCAAGGGCCTCAAATTGACGATTTTTAAGGTGTTGAATTGTTGATTCAATCCAACTTTGCAAATCTTGATCATGGAGAGGTTCAAGCATATCAGTGGAAATACAACAATTATTATAATGATAATTTCCATATTAACCTAAGTTATAAAAAATTGTGAATAAATGATGATTTCTGGCTAGAAGTCGGAAATGTGAATTATGAGGATATAGGTTACAAAAAACACCTATATTATATTTTAATACTGAAGTTATGGCTAAAACGTCTAATTTGCATGATCAAACAGTAGAATAGACAACGGTTAAAAGACTGATAAGTAATATTTTTCATGACAAAAGAACTATTAAAACAAGTAAGAGTAATCGATCCTTTCCAAAAAACTGACATAGTAGCCGATGTGTTAATTATTGATGGTTATATTCAAGATGTCGCCCCACAAATTACAAATTTTACTACAGATACGTCTGTCCGCGATTGTCGAGGTTTGGTTATCGGTCCTGGATTGGTTGATTTATATAGTCATTCCGGTGAACCTGGTTTTGAAGAACGAGAAACTTTAAGTTCTCTTTTACAAGCTGCTACTGTTGGTGGTTTTACTAGAATTTGCGTTTTACCTGATACATTACCAGTTATTGATCAACCTGCTTTGGTAACACAGTTACAACAATACCGAAATCGGGAAAAAGTCTCCCTCAGTCTTCACATCTGGGGAGCAATTACTTTAGATTTGGCAGGTAAACAATTAACAGAAGTATCAGATTTAACCGCTGCGGGAATTGTGGGTTTTACTGATGGTAAACCTTGGGAAAATTTGGGGATAGTTAGACGGGTTTTGGAGTATCTTCAACCTTTTGGTAAACCTGTGGCTTTTTGGCCTTGCGATCGCCATTTAGCAGCTAATGGTATGATCCGAGAAGGTGCAGAAGCCTTGCGTTTAGGTTTACCCCCGATGCCAGCTAGTGCGGAAACAACGGCTATTGCAGCTTTATTAGAATTAGTCGCAGATATCGGTACACCAGTCCATATTATGCGTGTTTCTACTGCCCGTAGCGTACAATTAATTGCTGAAGCTAAATCTAAAGGTGTGCCTATTACCGCTAGTACAACCTGGATGCACGTTTTACTTGATACAACGTCCATGAGAAGTTACCACACTGCCTTACATTTAGATCCGCCTTTGGGAAATTACCAAGATATGCTATGCTTACGGGAAGGTTTGCGAACAGGTATAATAGATGCGATCGCAATTGATCACGCAGCCTATACTTACGAGGAAAAAGTTCAAGCTTTTGCGGAATCGCCACCGGGAGCAATTGGGTTAGAATTGGCATTACCCCTATTATGGCAAAATCTTGTGGCCACTGGAGAATTTACACCTTTGGAATTATGGCGGGTTTTGAGTCATCAACCAGCGACTTGTTTACAACAGGAGGTTAAAGCCATTCAACCGGGTGAAAAAGCTGAATTGACATTATTTGATCCTCAGCAAATTTGGAATGTAAATCAGGCAAATCTCCAGACACTTTCTTTTAATACTCCTTGGTTTGGTAAAGAAATTATAGGTCGGGTTGTGCAAGTTTTTTCTGAAAATCTATTTTGATTTTTGGTAATGAATCAGAGCAAAAAAAGATTTTATTGGTTACTTTACAGGAACATATTGTTATTATTCAATGTCTGATTTAATTTTGTTTTGGCATCGTCGAGATTTACGTATTTCTGACCATACAGGACTAGCTGCGGCCAGAAAAAAAACTCCCAAGATTGTAGGTGTATTTTGTCTAGATCCTCAAATTCTTGAAGGTGATGATATTGCACCTGCTAGGGTAAAATATATGATTGGTTGTTTACAATCCCTTCAAGAAAGATACCGACAAGCAGGTAGTCAATTATTAATTTTGCAAAATGATCCCGTTGTGGCAATTCCTCAATTAGCAGTGGCTTTAAATGCTAAAGCAGTATTTTGGAATTGGGATGTTGAACCTTATTCACAAATTCGGGATTTAGCGGTAATTGATGTTTTAAAAACCGCAGGAATTGAGTTTCTTAACTACAATTGGGATCAGTTACTTCACTCTCCCACGGAAATCTTTAGTGGTGCAAAAACTCCCTATACTATTTATACTCCTTTCTGGAAAAATTGGTATAGTAAACCAAAATCTCAACCAGTTAAAACTTTAGAAAATCTGCAAAATCTCACAGCAGAAGAACAAGAAATAGCCGAAAAATCTGGAACAATCAATTTACCTACTGCCGAAGATCTAGGTTTTATTTGGGATAGGGAATTAATCATTAATCCTGGAGAGTTAGCAGCACAAGAAAAATTAGAAAATTTTACCCATGATCCTATTAATGAATATCAAGAACAGCGCAATTTCCCCGCTATTGAGGGAACATCTCAATTAAGTGCTGCTTTGAAGTTCGGTGTTATTGGTATTAGAACTATTTGGCAAAGTACCATAGAAGCGTTAGCAAATAGTAATAGTGAGGAAGTAAATGCTAGTATCCAAACATGGCAAAAAGAACTAGCATGGAGGGAATTTTATCAACACGCTATGTACCATTTCCCCACATTAGCTAATGGTGCATATAGAGATAATTTTAAAACATTTCCCTGGCGCAATAACGAAACTTATTTTCAAGCTTGGTGTGAGGGTAAAACGGGTTATCCTATAGTTGATGCTGCTATGCGTCAATTAAATGAAACTGGTTGGATGCACAATAGATGTAGAATGATAGTTGCCAGTTTTTTGACTAAGGATTTAATAATTAATCCTCAATGGGGAGAAAAATATTTTATGCAGAAACTCATTGATGGTGATTTATCTGCTAATAATGGAGGTTGGCAATGGAGTGCTTCTAGTGGTATGGACCCCCAACCATTACGCATTTTTAATCCAGCTAGTCAAACCCAAAAATTCGACGCGGAAGCAGCTTATGTTCGTCAATGGATACCGGAATTACGTTCTTTAGATACGGCATATTTAGTAACTGGAAAAATTCCGCCTCTAGAATATCATCGCGTCAATTACCCTAAACCAATTGTTGATCATCAAAAACAGCAAGCTTTATTTAAGCAAATATATCAACAACAAAAAGCCGTTACTTAATTTCTTTGTCTGAATCAGGATTTCCATGATTTAAGGATGTACAGGATGTTATTTGTTGATAATATTATGTTCATCTGGATATTTCTGCTAATACTTGGTCTAAGATTTTTCATCTTTTCTAAAAAAAATAAATTTTCCCAAATTGGACAAAATTGCTATATATTGTTAAATACAATTAATTTTTTGTCCGTTCCCAAAAGCTGCTATTGTATATGTCCAAAACTTACACCGTAGAAATCAATCACGAAGGTAAAATATATACCCTGCAAGTTCCAGAAGGTGAAGCAGTCTTATCAGTAGCCGAAGCAGCGGGTTTGGAATTACCTGCTTCCTGTCATGCTGGTGTTTGTACAACCTGTGCTGGATTAATATTAGCAGGGTCTGTAGATCAAAGCGAGGGAATGGGTGTAAGTCCAGAACTGCAAAAACAAGGCTACGCGCTCCTGTGTGTTTCTAAGCCATTATCTGATGTGAAAATTGAAACAGGTAAGGAAGAAATAGTTTATGATAAGCAATTTGGAAAGGGGTAGATATAGTTGCCAATTACCATCAAGTCCTTCTATACTCAAGATTACCAATACAAAGGATTTAGAATAATGACAACTCATTTTATTACCGCTGAAATTGAATTACAAGAAACCCCCACTGAATTAGAAAAAGCTATTACAGCGGAATTACAAAAACAAGGTGAACCCCTACGTTGGGCTATTACCGCTATTGACGAAACCCAACAAACCGCAACTATAGAGGCTGTAGTTACTGTTTAGATTATTCTTCGCGTCTACCGCGAAATAAAGAACCTGTGATACCCATTCAAAAACCATACACGGTCATTTTAATTATACCCACTGGCATTGGGGCAGCAATTGGCGGTTATGCTGGTGACGCATTACCAGTAGCGAGAATTATATCACAGGTATGCGATCGCTTGATTACTCACCCCAATGTCATGAATGGTGCAAGCTTATACTGGAATATTCCCAACGCTTTCTATGTAGAAGGTTATGGTTTAGACAAATTTGCCGCTGGAGAATGGGGTTTACGTCCTGTTCGTAGCAATAGGGTAGGTTTACTCTTAGACCAGGGTATTGATCCGGAATTAATGCTGCGACACTTGCAGGTAGCGGACGCAGCCAGGGCAACTTTAGGGTTAGATATTACAAATCATGTAATTACCGATGCAGATTTAAATGTAGAATTACGGATTTCTTCATCAGGGACAAGTTGGGGAACAATAGGTAATCCTGATAGTTTATTACGGGCTGCTGAAAAGTTAATTATACAGGAAAAAGCCCAAGCGATCGCAGTTGTTACCCGTTTCCCTGAAGACATGGACGAAACCGCGCTGCAAAACTATCGCCAAGGTCAAGGAGTAGACCCTCTAGCCGGTGCTGAAGCCGTCATTAGCCATTTATTAGTCCGTACCTTTAAAATTCCTTGCGCCCATGCTCCTGCCCTTTCTCCTGCCCCTACAGCCTCTAATTTATCACCTCGTGCTGCGGCTGAAGAACTAGGCTATACATTCTTACCTTGCGTTTTAGTTGGTTTAAGTAACGCTCCGCAATTTATAATTAATACAGAATCTTATCAGCCATTATCAACGGATCTGTGGGCAGGCCAGGTTGACGCTTTAATTATTCCTGACACATCCTGTGGAAGTAGTGCTTTATTGAGTTTAAGTCAAAGTCAATGTCAAATAATTACAGTTACGGAAAATAAAACCTTGTTACAGGTTTCTGCTCATAAGTTAAAAATTCCCAGCTTACAGGTAAACTCATATTTGGAAGCTGTAGGCTTATTAGTAGCGCATAAAGCAGGTATTAGGTTTAAATAACAAAAATCTAGTCAGATATAGTCAAATATTAATCATTTTTCGTTAATGATTGTCTAGGTTGGGTTTCGCTGTAGCTCTACCCAACCTACAATTATTCTGATTGAGCTAAAATGAAACTCCATAGAATACTTCTTCTAGAATAATTAACCGCAGATGAACGCAGATGAACGCAGATAAGCATGAATTAATTTAATTTAATTTACAGCACTTCCCGGTGTTATGAGGTACAGTAACAACAATTAGTGAACCAATTTTTTAAATGTTGAGGATTCATCAAATCGAGAGCAACAGAAATAACTTTATCAACTATTTC